>NZ_JBHVFU010000033.1:0-91318 GCF_042801455.1 Streptomyces sp. NPDC057565
AACGCTCGACTGGGAAACCCCAGCCGAGCGCCTGCATAAACTGCTCGCGACCTGATCAACACGACCACGTGTTGCGACGACCCCTAGAAACCGCCGCCTACAGGGGCCGTCTTCGAGCGATGCCAGAACTGGGCGACACCGGTGACGGACCGCTCCGCAAGATCGAGGCGGCAGCCGGGGCAGTACCGCCCACCGGCCGGCGGGACCTCCTCCCAGTCCACGCGCGGGTGAAGAGACCTCTCCGTGAAAACGGCTGTCTGAGAAGTCGCCGCCGTCGAAGGCCACGCCGTCGAAGTCGAGATCGCAGGCGCCTCAGGAGGTCGGTGCTCGTGAACATCGCCCTGACCGCCGGGCGGGTACCTCCCGCAGACCGACCTCACGGTGGAAATCGGCGCGCTGCGGAGATGCCGGGCCGGCGTGCTTGAAGCGGCTCAGGGTCCTCGCGGAATGCCCCGGTAGGAGGGTGTCACGCCTGCGGAGCAGCGCGTCGGCCGGTCGCCCGTTGGCTACCTGATGAGGCCGAGCCAGTGGCGGTACACCGAGGCAAAGGGTTCGATGCGGTCACCATCGCGACGGCCTGCCTCCATCAACCACGCGCAGGCCTGTCGGGCCTTGTCGGTGACACTATCGGGGTAGCCATAGCGCACTCGGTGTTCGGCGAACTCGTCCTCGTCCTCGATATGGACCTCGCCGCCACGAGGCCGCACGACATCAAGATCGAGGTCCACCGTGTGCAGGACCGTCCCGTCCGCGTTCCACTCGGGCACCGTGCACACGTCGCAGTACATCTCGGGGCCCGGGTCCACACAGAACGTGGCCGTCCACCACTCACCACGCGGGACCAACATCACGTACGCGAACCGGCTTGTCCAGCCGCCCGTTTCCGAACTGACGTGGACACCCTGCGCCGTGCCCAACCACACGCCGTACTCGTCCTCACCGAGCCGGGTAGCAGTCCACTGGGCGCTCGGGCTGCCGTCGTACTTCCGGATGTCGACCAGCACGGAGGTGCTCTCTGTGATCATGCCAAGACGCTAACCCGACGGGCAGCCACGGACCCTGCCCCGGAGGAACAGAAGCCCGACAACGGTCCAGAGGCCGAACGTTGTGGCGGTTGACTGGCCCACCACTCCTGGCGAGCAAGTCGGGGGCGTAACGCCTCACATGGCGGGGAGTCCGGTAGGGCACGTATATCGCTTTGTGGGTTCGGCGGTGCCGACATAAGGTCACCGGCATGTCTCTACGTCTTCGTTTGCGTCAAGCACTGCCGGAAGCGATGCGCGCCCGTGACAAGGCTGCGGTGAGTGCCCTGCGCGCAACGCTTGCTGCGCTGGACAACGCTGAGGCGGTGCCCGCCGACGAAGCTGAGCTCCGCGGCGTGGCCCTTGAGCAGTCGCCGGTTGGTGTCGGCACCACCGAAGCAGTGCGGCGTGAGCTGAGCGAGCGACATGTGGTGGATATCGTGCGCGCCGAGGCCGCCGAGCGGCTGGAGGTTGCAGCGCAGTTGACTGCTCCCGCGCACGCTGACCGAGCCGCGCGGCTTCGCGCGGAGGCCGCCGTACTGCATCGCTTCCTCGACGGCCCCAGCACCACATAGGACACCGCGTCGCATCACGTCCGAAGCGACGCAGGAGCAGGGCTGGAAATCGGTACGGCCACCGCGTGATCATCAGAGGTTGTGTGGACTCCTGAGGGTGGTGCGGTGGCCGCGGGCCATACCGTAGACCCTGCCCGCTGGCGGGCGATGTTGACCAGGCCATGGCCCGCATCGCGGGCCGGTTCCAGCGCGTTGAACCCCGGGCGACGGCAAGGGCGTTCCTTCTCGGATTATTGTCCGGCATCCAACGCAAGAACTGCTGGCAGCCGGCCGAACAGGCCGGTCACCAGCGTCCCGGCGCGATGCAGCGACTCCTGCGAAGCGCACGTGGGATGCCGACGAGGTGTGTGACGAGGTCCGCTCCTACGTCTTGGAGCACCTTGGCGGCGACGAGGTGCTGATCGTGGACGAGACGGGGTTCCTGTAGCACCATCCGTCGCAAAGGAAGCTCCAGAGGACGTCGGCAGCGGCGAGCGAGGCGTCACCCATTCGGCCCGTTGTGATTGCTGGTGCGCGGAGTTGGGGGTGGGCTGTCAGTGTGCCTGGCGATAGTCGCAGGCGCCAAGAGGGCGGGGCGCCCCCTGCCTAACGAGCGGGGCCAGCCCACGCCGACCCACACGAGACTTGGAGATTCCCCATGCCTTACCGCAAGGGACAGCACGTGGAGTACCGGGACCAGCAGGACGAGCTTCAGCGGGGCGAGATCCGAAGCGCCGAGGGCAGCGGGGCGCAAGCTCGCTACGCCGTCCAGAACGAGGCGACCATGCGCGAGGACAAGATCAGCGAGAGCCAGATCGAGCGCGAGCTGTAGTAACACCTCTGCCGACACAGCCCGTCGTTGCACCGAACCGAAGTGCAACGGCGGGCTGCCAGCTGTCCCGCGACAGTGGCTGCAGCGGCGGCAGCCGGTAATCCGAGTCAGGACATCGTCCGCAGCGACACCACTTGCCGCCGGATCTCACTCGCCTCCGCGCCTTGTCGCCGGAATCGTTCTCTATTCCGGCGCTGAGCTCCTCCACTTCGTAGAGCGGACGCGCTCTGCCCCCGTGCTCTGGTTGCCGAGCTCGTTGCTGGTGATCACGAGCTGTTCCGCATCCAGGCCGGAAAGCGCGAGTCGCGCAATCTGCGCCGGATCAACCTTGGGTACGACCGCCGACCCTCCATGTCTACTCCCCTGCGAGCCGGCTACGGACCTTCACCTCGGCGAGGGCCAAGGGATTGGTGTGCGACTCAAGCTGAATGCGCACATACCGGCCGGGTGTTTTGTCGAGGTCGATGCTCGTGGGCCGTCCAGCGACGTTCGACTGGTAGATCGCTGTGACACCCGGGGTCTTGCGAGCCTCGCTGAGAGAGCTGCTGGTGATCGGCGTTTCCGAGACGAGCACCCAGTATTCGGCCAATCGCTCAGAACAGCAGTCCGTGCGGTTCCAGATCTCGATCTGGTCGATCATGTGCTCGTTCTGAAGATCGACCTGCCACCATGCCTGGTTCGACGGCTCGGCCGTGTGGGTCGTGGAGTTGTCGCCGAAGTAGTCCCCACCCGTGTTGCCGTCGACGGCTCTGCCGGCCACGCCTCCCCACGCGGTACTCGCCTGCGTGGCGGGTTTACCGACCGCCACGTTCGGCAGGACGACGTTGACGTCGTTGGTCAGGCCGAGCACGCGTGCGTCGGTGTCAAGGTCCGAATGCAGCCGGTAGGTGCCCGGCTCGCCCTCGCGGGACACGGCCAGCTCGATCGGCTGGGTCCGAGTCGCACCCGGTGGCACCGTCACCGCCGCAGCCGGGCCGAGGGTGAACGGCCCCTGGCCGTCCAGTCCGACCTGACCGGTCACGGTCCGGCTGCTCAGGTTGGTCACGTGCACCGGGATCGGCGCCGTCGCTCCGAGCTCGACCGGGTTGGGCGGCTGCGACCACGCGACCGCGGTGCCGGTGGGCCCGACCATGACGGCGTCAATACTCACTCCGAGATCCTGGGATGTGTACTCCGGTTCGGCTCTGGTGATGGTGAGGGGCAGCACGCGGCCGGGTTGCACGACGAACGGTCCGACGGCCGATCCGACCAGTTGCTCCCCGGTCACGACCTGCTCGCGGCCCCCGAGCCGGACCCGGTACCGGGCGGCCGGGTCCGCGCGACCGGCAAGGGCGATCGAGACAGGTCCGCCCCGGTGGGCGCGCAGGTAGGCCGTGTGACGCACCACGGTGCGACGGGTGCTGGAGTAGGAGCCGTTGTCGGCGTAGCTGTAGCCCGTTTCGATGTCCTCGGGGGACAGCACCCACGCGCCTTCAGTGTCGGCAACCGTGCGCGTCGGAACGATCCGCAGGTTTCCGGCCAGTTCGACCCTGATGACCGGCAGCACCTTGTCCGCGGCTTCGGCGGGCAGGGTCACAACCAGGTCGTTTCCGTCCTGCCGCCACCCGAGCTCTCCGGCCCCGTCCTCGAGCACCCGCCTGACCTCGGTCGCCAGGCCGGGCAACCTCAGCTCCCCGTCAGCCGGCCATCGAGTGACGTGGAGAAACAGGTCGTGGCCGTTGACGGTCACCTCACCCCACGGTTGGCCGCCGAACCGGGTGGGAGAGGCCCCGAGGACCGCTCCGGGGTGGCGCTTGAGCCAGGCTCCCATGCCACGGAGGACGTCCGCCTCGAACTCGACGATGCTGCCGTCGCCACGGGGGCCGATGTTGAGCAGGTAGTTGCCGCCCCGGGCGCGAACGCTGGCCAGGCCCTTCACCAGGTCGCGCACCTTGCCGGGCAGGTCGTCGCGGACCTGCCAGCTGCGGTAGCCCCAGGTCGAGTGGTAGATCGACGCCGGTGTCTGCCATGCGCCGTCCACGGCGACCGATGGGATCTCGTTGTCTCCGAGGGTTCGGAAGTCGCCGACGTTGTTCCAGATCCGGCTGTTGATGACGGCATGCGGCTGCAGCTCACGCACGACGCCCGCAAAAGTCTCGCTCTGTTTTTTGGTCGGTGACGACATGTCGAACCACACCTCAGCGATGTCCCCGTAGTTCGTCATCAACTCGCGGAGCTGCGCCTTGATCACCGGCTCCATCGCCGGGGGTATCGGGTTGTTGTTGTTCCCGTCGAACGCGTGGCCCTGGTGCCAGTCGACCAGCGAGAAGTAGAAACCGAACTTCAGTCCCTGGCTGCGGCACTCGTCGGCGAGCAGCTTGAGCGGGTCCCTGCCGTACGGCGTCGCATCCACAACGTTGTAGTCGGTGGTGCCGGTGTCGAACATCGAGAAGCCGTCGTGGTGCTTGGAGGTGATCACGACGTACTGCATCCCGGCGTCCTTGGCCAACGAGCAGATCGCCTTTGGGTCGAACCGGTCCGGCCGGAACCGCTCGGCAACCTTGAGGTAGTCCGCCTCGGGGATGTTCGCCCACATCTGGATCTGTTCGCTGTAGCCCTGCCTGACCGGTTCGTCCTGCCAGACACCTCCGAGTTCGGAGTACAGACCCCAGTGGATGAACATGCCGTACTGCAGCCGCTGCCAGGCGGCCAGGTCCGCGTCCCCGCTGACAGGAATCGTGCCGGGGATGCCCTTCACCCGTTCCGGTGGCGTCCCGGCCGGCTCGGCCGCCGTGGCCGGGCCGGACAGCGGTACAAGAGCGGCGACGAGTAAACCGACCAGAATGGTCATCAACCAGTGACGGTGGCGCACATCAGGCTCCTTCGCAGGTGGGCAGGGGCCGAGCGATCATGGTTTCGCCCCTCACGCTCAGCCGATTCCGATATTCCGGACCCGGATATCGGGGAGCTTTGGTCACGCGGATGCAGGAGCTGCGCCCATCCCGGGAAATCCCGTCGCCGTCGCTCGGACGTTCATGACCTCTCCGGTCCGGGCACCCAGCATTGGGCCTTAGAGATCCGACGTCTAAGACCCACCTTCTCCAGCTTCCGACGATTGACTCTCAGTAATGGAAGTGCAGGCAGGAACATAGGATGACTCCGAGCGATCGTCAAGACCCGAGGTTCAAGAGCTTCCCGACGAGCGCCTCAGGAGGTCCTGGCCTGTAGGCTGCCACCAAGACCACACGGCTTTCACCAGCAATAATCGCCGCTGGAAAGCCCGACAGATCATCGGATGAATCGATCCATACAGCGTGATCGGACCGGCGATCTTGCTCGCCCATGCAGTCTTATTGGCTACTGTGCGCATTCACGAGCACGTATGCCGTAGATACGATCACCAATGAACTCTCAGACGCCCGCACACTCAGTGGCGAAAGATCCGACCTCATCTCGCACTCGGCGCGCTGATGACCGCCGTTGTCCCCGTGCTCGCACTCCCGGCACAGGCCGAACCTGGTGAGGCCGTCATCGGCCCGATCGCCGCGTCCGGACGATGCCGGCGTCGGCGAGGATCTTGTCGATCAGGGCGGGGTACTTCGCGTCGCGGTCGCGGATCGGGTAGTCGGCGTGCGCGCCCACGTCCTCAAGGTCCAACCTGATTGCCGCCGCCGCGGCCGTCGCCTGCGCACCGAATCACCAGAACCGGCCCAGGTCCCCTGAAGCAGTTTCGTGACTCCTCCCCCCTCATGAATTGAGGGGGCTTCTCGCTATGCCGGTTGGGCTTCGCGACGGACCAGCCCGGCCCGTAGAACGTTGAGAGCCCCGACGGTGTCCGCGTGCGCGGTGTGGCCGCACGCGACGCAGTGGAACTTCTCCTGTGTGGGCCGGTTCTCCTTGGCGGTGTGCCCGCATTCGGGGCACCGCCGGGAGGTGTTGCGGGGGTCCACGGCCATCACTTCCCGCCCGGCGCTCTCAGCCTTTGCGTTCAGGATCGCGAGGAACACCCCCCATCCGGCATCGGCGATCGAGCGGTTCAGCCCGGCCTTCGCGGCGGCCCCGTTGGGCAGGAAGCAGCCCGGCCGGTCGGGGTCCGGCTTCCGGGCCGGGATCCTGCTCATGTTGCGGATCTTGAGGTCTTCGTGCGCAATGACATCGTGCTCGCGGACCAGGGCCAGCGCGGTCTTGTGGGCGTGGTCGAGCCGCTGACGGCGGACCCTGCCGTGCAGCTTGGCGACCTTCTCGACCGCCCGGCGGTGATTCGCCGTCCGCTTGTCCCGTCGGACACGCGGAAACCGGGCGAGTGTCTGCTGCGCTGCTTCGAGCTGCGCGGCAGCGCTGCGTCCGTGCCGCGGGTTGGGGACGAACCCGCCGTTCGAGTCGGCGAGGAAGTTGGCTATGCCCAGGTCGATACCGACCACGCTGCCAGTCTTGGGCAGTGGTTCGGGCTGTGGCTGCTCGGCGGTCAGCACGACGAACCACTTGCGGCCCTCGCGCTTGACCGAGACGGTCTTGACCCTGCCGACCACGGGCCGGTGCTGGTGCACCTTGACGTGCCCGAGGCCCTGCAGACGAACGCGGGCGACCGGGTCGTGCGGGGTGGCATCCCACCGGCAGCCGTCGCCATCCCTGGGGAAGTCGACCGTGTCGAACCAGTTGACCCCACGAAAGCGCGGATACCCCGGCGTCCGGCCGGCCTTGACCCGACGGAAGAACGCCTGCATCGCCTTGTCCAGCCGGCGCAAGGTGGCCTGCTGCGACGAGAACGACCAACGGCCCTGGCGTTCCGGGTCGAACGCCCGGATCTCCTTGAGCTGCGCGGACTGCTGCCCGTACGTGATGCTCGTCTTCGAGGTGTGCCGGTAGGCGTCGCGGCGTTCCTGCAACGCCCCGTTGTAGAGCGAGCAGTGATCAAGCAGCATCTCTCCGAGCGCGATCTGCTGGCCCACGGTGGGCCGCAGGAGGAACTTGTACGCACGGATCATCCGGCCCACCCCCTTCCAGCCTGGTTTCGACGAACATACCGCGCTGGGCGTATGCCACCACGCTGGGAACCAAACCCCGGTATCCGCACCGGTCGTCACGTCGCCTGCAGCCTCCACGCACACTTGGTGTTCGTCACCAGGCACCGGCAGGATGTCCTCTACGACGACATGCTGACACGGTGCGAAGAGATCATGCGCGAGGTCTGCGCCGGCTTCGAGACGGATCTGCGCGAGTTCAACGGCGAGGCCGACCACGTCCACCTTCTGGTGCACTACCGGCCGAAGACTGCCCTCTCCAGGCTGATCAACAGCCTGACCTGAAGGGCGTCAGCTCCCGGTATCTGCGGGCCGAGTACACCGGCCGCATCAACCGGATCGGCACGGGATCCGTGTTCCGGTTCCGCTCCTACTTCGCCGGCTCCTGCGGCGGCGCACCGCTCACCGTCCGCCAGTACACCGAAGGACAGAAGCGGCCCACCTGACCGTCACCGACACAGACGCAGAGAACCCCCGGCGCTCCGCGCCTCCGCACACAGAGGGCGTTAAGTCTGCTTCTGGTAGCGGCCTCGTCCAGGTTGCGTGAGGAAGCCTTGGCGGGTGAGGCGTCCGAGGCGGCTGCGGGTGACGTTCAGGGCCGGGTCGTCGGTGGGCATGCCGAGGAGTTCGTGCAGTTCACGGACCCGGAATGCCTGGGCGGGGTGCTGGTTGAAGGCGTTCAGGATGGCCTGGTAGACGGTGGCTGGCTCGGGCGGGTCGGGTTCGGTCCCGGTCGGGGCGAGTTCCGCGATGACCTTCCGGGTCGTCGCGAGTTCCGTCAAACGTGCCTCGGCCTCAGCCAGAGCGGCGGTCAAGTGCTCAATTTGGTCGCGCAGTTCGCCCACCCGGGCGGTGGCCTCATCGTGGCGGGCCTGGAGGTCTGCCAGGAGTTCGATGACGTTCACGCGGCCATCTGGAGGCCGTCGCGCCAGGCCGGTGTGGGTGTGGTGAGGCGGCGGGCCATGTTCGCGGTGGAGGCCCAGTAGACACGCGAGGCGGAGTTGTCGGGCCGGTGGTCGTACTCGCGGGCCAGGCGCCGGTGCAGCATCAACGTGCCGTTGACCTGCTCGACTACCCACCTTTTCGGCTGCGGCACGAAGCCTTTGTCTTGGTCGTCCGGGTTGCGGCGGACGACCTCGACGGTGATGTCCTGCAGGGCGCCGTGGATGATGACCTCGTCCTTGAAGCCCTGGTCCACCAGGGCCTTTTCCAAGCGGTTCCCGCACCGCTCGGCTGCCTGGTCGAGCAGGGCCACCCCGGCCGTGTTGTCGTGTGCGGAGGCGGCCAGCACGACAACGCCGATAATCAGTCCCAGCACGTCGACGGCCAGTCCCCGCTTGCGCCCCGGCGTCCGCTTGTTGGCATCCAGTCCCGTCGTGGTCTTGGGGACGCCCGCGGCCGCGCGCACGGACTGGGTGTCGATGACCACGAGGGACGGGTCCTCTAATCGGCGGGCCTTCTCCCGTACCTGACAACGCAGGAGTTCCTGGATCCGCTGGTCAAACCCGTCCTCACGCCAGAGCGTGAAGTAGTAGAACACCGCCGACCAGGCAGGAAGATCGTGGGGCAGGTAGCGCCACTGACAGCCCGTCCGATTCTGATAAAAGATCGCGTTCACCACCTCCCTCAGATCGCAGGCCCCGGGGTCTCCAGTCGCCGAATGTGCCACCCGGCCCTGCTTCCAGGCCGTGACCATCGGCTCGATCAACGCCCACTGCTCGTCCGATAAGTCGCTCGGATACGGTCTTCGCTCCACGCCCCGCATCTCAGCATGCACATGACGAGCAGTCGACCGGTACGACGATCAACACCACGAACGAGCGATCACGAACCGAGAGAGAAGGGACTTAACGCCTGCTGCTCGTGTCGGTCTCGACCGGCACGAGCAGCAGGGGCGGCGAGGTCGCATCACGCGACGGCGGTTCCCTCGAGCTCGACCAGTTGGCCGGGGATCGCCAGTCGCGTCACCTCGAGCATCGTGGAGGTCGGCGCCACCCCGGCGGCCCCCAACCGCGCCGCCAGCACACCGTAGTGCGGGAAGAGCTGATCGACGTCGGTCGTGTAGACGTTGAGCCGGACGAGGTTCGCGAGAGACATGCCGGCCTCGCCGAGCACGGCCTCCAGGTTGTCGATGCTCAGCGCCAACTGCGCCGCGATGTCACCGTCGTGCTGGGGCTTGCCGTCGCCGTTCATCGCGGTCTGCCCCGAGATGTACAGGGTCCGTGTGTGCCCGGAGACGACCTCACCCTGGTTGAATCCCAGCTCCTGCGACCACGTCACCGGGTTGACCGCCGTTCGTTCCACTGCCACGTCAGCTCCATTCGATTCATGGGGAGTACGTACGTCCATCGCTCGGTAGCCGTAGCCGCCGCCTTTGGCGTCGTATCAACAAGCCTGCCAACAAATCACGACACCCTCAGTCATGTATTCCGTTAACGTTCTCGCATGCGTGCCGATCGGCTGGTCTCACTGGTACTACTGCTGCGCCAGGGCGGTCGGATGACAGCGGACGCGCTGGCCCGCGAGCTGGAGGTGTCCACCCGCACCGTGCTGCGCGACATCGAGGCGCTGTCCGTGGCCGGCGTCCCGGTCTACTCCGAACGCGGCAGGCACGGCGGTTTCGCGCTGTTGCCCGGCTTCCAGACCGAGCTTGCGGGACTGAACCACGACGAGGCCCTGGCCTTGCTGACCGCCGGATCGGGGCGCGGCGAGCAGGTATTCGGCCTCGGCTCGGCGCTCGCTTCGGCCATGCGGAAGGTGGTCGACGCGCTGCCCGAAGGCCACCGGGCCACCGCGAGCGAGGCGGCCCAGCGTTTTCTCGTCGATCCGGAGGCCGACCTGCTCTCACGTCGGGTGGTCGCTGAGGAGGTGCCCGACACCACCATGATCGAGGTCAGGCGCGCGGTGCTCGCCGGACACAAACTGCGCATCCACTACGCGGCCACAGGCCGGACACCACAGTGGCGCACGGTGGACCCGATCGGCCTGGTTACCGTACGCGACCGGGGCTACTTGCTGGCCACGAGATCCGGCGCGGACCGCACCTACCGACTGTCCCGCATCCTGGCCGCCGAGCAACTCCCCGAAACGGCACAGCGACCAAACCGGGTCGACCTGGACCGGATCTGGCGGGAACGCTCCGCGCAGTTCCTCTCCGACGGCGACCACATCACCGTGCTCGTACGGGTGAACCCTGCGCGGCGGGAGGACCTGCTGGACACCGCGCTGGCCGTCCGCGCAGAAGAACCCGACGCAGACGGCTGGCTATGGCTGGAGGTGACCTTCCAAGATTCCCGACACGCCGAATGGGCGCTGTGGCAGCTCAGCACGGACGCGGAAGCCCTGGCCCCGCAGTCGTTGCGCACTTCCCTACGCAACCGCGCCGCCGCGATTGCCACCCGCTACGGAGACTCATCCTGAAACGGACTTAACGCCCTCTCAGAGGTCGTTTTATCCCGCTGTTTTATCCCGGGATCGGTTGTTTGGTCTGTGGTGTCGGGTCGCGCCAGGAGACGGTGTTCTCGCCGGTGAGGCGGCGGGCCATGAGGTCGGTCATGGCGAGGTGGATCACGGCTTCGGAGCGGGTGGGCAGGGTTTCGTAGTCGCGGGCGAGCCGGCGGTGGAGCATCAGCCAGCCGTAGGTCCGCTCGACCGCCCACCGCTTCGGTATGGGGGTGAAGCCCCTGGTCCCGGGCTTGCGAGTGGTGATTTCCATGTCTATGCCGAGGGCGGCGGCGTGCTCGACGAGGTGCTGGCGGTAGCCGCCGTCCACCCAGACCTTGCGGATGCCGGGGTGGTCAGTGGCGACCTGGTCGATGAGCCGGGTGCCAGCGACGGAGTCCTGCATGCTGGCCGCGGTGACCAGCACGGCCAGCAGAAGGCCGAGCGTGTCGGTGACGATGCTCCGTTTGCGGCCCGCGATCTTCTTGCCTGCGTCGATGCCCTGGCTGGAGGCGGGAACGCTGGTGGAGGTCTTGACGCTCTGCGCGTCGATCACACACGCCGAGGGCTCCGCGTCCCGCCCTTCCTTCTCCCGTAGAAGTTGTCGGAGTAGACCGTTGAGCTGGGCGAACACGCCTTCGGCGGCCCATTTGGCGAAGTAGCCGTAGACCGTGTTCCAGTGCGGGAAGTCGTGTGGGAGGTAGCGCCACTGGACCCCGGTCCGGTCCACGTACAGGATCGCGTCCATGATGTCGCGCAGGTCGTGCTCGGGCGGCCGGGCGAAGTCCAGAGCCCTGCCACGGCGCTCGAAACGCCAGGCCGCCAGCACCGGCTCGATCAACTCCCAGCGGGCATCGGACAGATCACTCGGATACGGGCGTCGCTTGGTCATGCTTCCGACGTACCGCCGCAGACCGAGTGCGCCCAGGCGCACAGCCGCGACACCGGAAGCATGCAGGCCACGCAGGCCACGAAGTCCGGACGTTCTGGGATGAGACAGGAACAAGACCCAACCCGCCCCACCCGCCACCCCACCCGCCCCAGAGGCATCAACTGCACTCATGGCCACTACCGCACCACGATCACGCGACTTGAAAATCACCCCAAACATGCATAGTACATATGAAAACGACCTCTCAGGACGCGTTTCCCTCCCCGGCCGAAGCCGGGGATACCCACGCAAGATCAGGGATGGGTGCTTCGTGTCGCACTGCCACTTCCGCAGCACGCCCATTGCGTTGTTCAGTCTGCCGGGTCCCTGCTCACGGGGAACGGGGAGGGAACGTGTCCCCCCCGAACCGCGCCCCTCACGCCGCCCCGCTCCCGGCGGCCCAGTCCACGCCGTCCGCTGCGGTCCATGCCAGCCTGTCCGCGGTCCACAGCCTGCCGTGAGCGGTGATCCGCCGTGCGAAGTCGTCCCAGTCACGGACCTGTTGGGGCGACCAGGCGACCTCGGCGATGGCGGGCAGCCGGGGCAGCAGCATCCGCTGCAGGCCGGCGGCATCGGCGATGGTCTCCGTCCACAAGGGCGCCTCCACCCCGACGACCGCACCGCCCGGCAGGCCGGGCAGATACGCGGCCGGGTCCCAGTCGTACGCGTCGCGCAACCCCACCGTCCCGGCCCAGTCCGTGCCGAGCGGTGTGTCGGCGTCGTACTTCATGTCCAGGTAGGTGCGGTCGGCCGGCGACATCACCAGCCGGGCCCCGCCCCGCGCGGCAGCCCGCACGGCCTCGTCGACCGGGGGGCCGGTGTGCCGGCGCGGCCGCCACACCTGGACCACGTCGACGGTCGCAGGCCCGGCGAGCGCGGCCTCGTCCCAGGCCATGGGCTGTTTGCCGTGGGCGCGCACGATGCCGCCCACTCGCGTCATGAACCGCGCGTAGTCGGCGGCACCGATCCGCAGGGCCTCGTCGCCGCCCACGTGGAGCAGCGGCCCCGGGGTCAGGGCGGCCAGTTCCCGCACCACGGTGTCGACGAACGCGAAGACACGCTCCGAGTCGGTGTCGACGCGGCTGCGCCCCACCTCCCGTTCCACGTAGGGCAGTTGACTGGTCTCGCCCGGCACGGCCAGCTCCGGGTACGCCGCCAGCGCGGCGTTCGTGTGCCCCGGCAGATCGACCTCGGGCACGACCGTGATGTGCCGCTCCCCGGCGTACGAGACGATCCGCCGGTAGTCCTCGGCGCTGTAGTACCCGCCCGCCCCGCCCACCTCGGCGAGCCGCGGCAGTGCACCCACAGCGATGCGCCACCCCTGGTCGTCCGTCAGGTGCAGATGCAGGTGATTGAACTTGTACGCGGCCAACAGGTCGACGTAGTCCAGCACTTCAGGTACGCCGAAGAAGTGCCGGGCCACATCCAGCATCCCGCCGCGGTACGCGTACCGCGGCGCGTCCACGATCTCCCCGAGCGGCGGCGCCGCGCCCAGCTGTGCGAGCGTACGCACCCCGTGCAGCAGCCCGGCCCGCCCGGCAGCGGTGATGGTCACCCCGTCGGTGGCGGAGACCAGCCGGTATGCCTCAAGACACGCGCCGCCGCTCTCCTCCAGCCGCAGTTCGATGCGGCCGCGCCTCTGAGTGCCGCGCCCGCCGGTCTCGAGCCCGAGCAGCCGGGCCGCCGCCTGCGCGCCCTCCCCGTACACCGAAGCGGGCCGGGCTCCGGTTCCTCCGGTCCACACGGCATACGCGGGCCGGGGCACCAGACCAGGGACGGGAGCAGGGGCGGGGGCCTGTTCCGTCACGCGGCGACCGGCGGCAGCAACGCCGCCAACTCATCAGGGGTGAACACCCGTCGTCCTGGCGCCAGTTGGAACGACTCGGCGTACATCACCTGCGCCGCCTGCTTCTTCCCGTAGCGCACAGCAAGCGCATCGCGCATATCCTCACTCGCCTCGAACCACGGCCGCCAGTGCTCCAGCAGGTAGGCGCGGCGCCCCGCCCAGTCGTCGGCGGGCGGCACCGTGCGGTCCTGACCGTGGGAGGAGAACTCGTAGAACTGACTGGCGTGCGCATCGCAGCCGCGCAGTTTGCGCTCCAGGACCGGTGCGAGATCGACAGCAATGTCGTGCCGGTGCACATGCGTGGTGGCGTAGTCCGGCATCAGCAGGTACAGCGGAGCCGCCGACAGCGTCGGCACAGCTGGCAGCACATTGTTCAACTCGGTGAAATGCAGCGCGTCAGCGAGGATACGGCCGGCCGCCCGGTTGTCGGGGTGGCCGCCGCCATCGGGGTGGAAACCGACGACGACATCGGCCCGCCAGCGCCGCACCGAGCGGATGACGCGCATGCGCAGGTCGAGCGTCGGCACGAGGGAGCCGTCGTCGACGTCGTCGTAGATCTCGTACTCGGCGACGCCGAGCCGCTCGGCGGCCAGATGGGCCTCGCGGGCGCGGCGGGCTACGAGTTCGGCGGCGCCGAGTGTGGCGTGCCCGGCCGAACCGTTGGTCAGGGTGAGGAACTTGACGTGGTGTCCGGCCTCGGCGTACGCGGCGGCGAGGCCGCCCGCGTACTCTTCGGGCTCGTCCGGGTGGGCGGCGACGACGATGACCTGGAGCGGGCGGGGGGTGGGGGCGGTGCGGCTGGTCAAGATATCTCCTTCTGGGCGGATTCTGCGGGTTCTGCGGATGCTGCGGTCTGGACGGCGGTCAGGTGGTCGGCCGACCGGCAGATGAAGTCCAGGGCCCAGTCCTCGCTGGGCGGTTCGGGGTAGTAGTCGTCGAGGCCGGGCGCCGTGCCGGCTCGCATGCGTTCCTCGGACAGATCGCACAGCCGGACGAGTTCGAGGACGTCGGACATCGGGAGCTGGGGGTGGGCGGCCTGCCAGCGCGGGTCATGCAGCGGGATGCCGTTCCAGTCGCGGGCCATCGTGTTCTCGATGGTCAGGTTCAACGGGCCCCGGCCGTCCCGGTGCTGGGCCAGGACGTCGAGTACGGCCGCGAAGTCGATCACCCCGTCGCCACACGCCCGGATCTGCCGTTCCATGCCCTCGTCCGTGAAGGCGAGGACGATGTCGCGCATGTGGGTCTGGTGGGTGTAGGGGGCGACTCGGCGGGCCGCGGCCACCGGGGCCTCGCCGCGCACGACGACGTTGGCGAGGTCGAGCGTGATGCCGACGGCGTCCGGGCCGACGGCCTCCACGAGCGCCACCACCTCGTGGGTGGTGATCTCCTCGTGGGTCTCCAGGTTGATCCGGCAGCCGTTGGCCCGCAGCACGGGTGCCAGGCGTTTCAAGTACCGCTCGATGGCGGCAAGTTGCTCGTCCCAGATGACATCGGTGCGGAACCGGTCGACGGCGTGCAGCCCCCAGCTGTGCCGCTGGTAGTTGGCCGTGTCGGCCCACAGCTCGGTGATGCCGATCGCCGCCGCGGCCTCGATCATCCGGGTCATCCCGAGCAGATGGTCGCCGTCGCCGAGGTCGCGTACAGAGGTCTCCTCGGAGATGTTGTACGGGTTGACTTTGCCGAGCCCGGCCTCCAGGTACAGCCCGTCGGCGTCAGCCCGCGCCCGCAGCTCGGCCAGGTATCCGGCGTCCAGGTCCGGGCTCATGTCGGTGAGGGTGCGGAAGAACACGCCCGCGCGCCCGAGCCGGGCCGTTGCCGCCAACACCCCCTCGGGGCCCAGTCGTTCGACGCCGGGGAACTTCCGTCCGCACACCCCGACCCGCATCAGTGCCTCGCTCATGCCGCGCTGACCTTTCTGGCAGCCGCGTACTGGTCCGCCGCCCGGTGGCAACGGCTCCACCGTCCGTCGGCGACCTCGGTGACCGCGGGCTCCTCGGTGCGGCACTTGTCCACGGCCAGCGGGCACCTCGCGGCGAACGGGCAGCCCGTGGTCGCGGTCCCGGCGCGGGCCCGCTTGACGGGAGCTGTGGCGCGGCGCGGGTCGGGCACCGAGCCGACCAGCAGGTCCGTGTACGGGTGCGCGGGCCGGTCCACGACGCGCCCGGCGGGTCCCGACTCCACGACCTGGCCGGCGTACATCACGAGGATGCGGGCGCCCAGGTGCCGGGCGCTCGCGATGTCGTGGGTGATGTAGAGGAACGCGGTGCCGCGTTCGGTGCGCAGCTGCTCCATCAGTTCGAGTACGCCGAGCCGCAGCGACACGTCGAGCATGGATACCGGTTCGTCAGCCACGACGACCTCCGGTTCGACTGCGAACGCCCGGGCGATGGCGACGCGTTGGCGCTGGCCGCCGGACAGTTCGTGCGGATGCCGGTCGAAGAGCGACCGGGACAGACCTACCAGATCCATCAACTCACCGGCTTTGACGTCGAGTTCGCCGCGTGTGGCCCGCCTGTGCAGCAGCAGCGGCCGTACGAGGTGATGGCGCACGGTGTGGGCCGGGTTCAGCGAGCCGAACGGGTCCTGGAACACCATCTGCACCCGCGAGCGGTACTCCCGCTCCGGTACGTCGCTCGCGCCGCCCAGGCTGATCGTCCCGGCGGTCGGCTTCGTCAGCCGCGCGATCATCCGGGCCGTCGTCGACTTGCCGCACCCCGACTCGCCGACCAGCGCGAGGGTCTCGCCCCGGTGCAGGTCGAAGGAGACGTCCCGCACGGCCCGCACCTCGGTGCCGCGGGAGTGCGTGAACGGGAGCGACCCGCCCTGACGGAACGTACGACTCAAGTGCTCGACGGACAGTAGGGGTTGAGAGGGAGCGGCCATCACGCGTGCACCTCCTGGGAATCTTGTGAATAGAGGTGACATGCCGTCACATGGGTAGGGTCCGCGCCGTTCAGCGGCAGCAGCGGCGGCTCGTCCCAGCGGCACACGTCCATCGCTTTCTCGCACCGTTCGGCGAACCGGCAGCCCGGCGGCGGCGCCGACAGGTCGGGCGGTGTGCCGGGCAGGGCGGTGCGGCTCACGGAGCGTCGGCCGTGCAGATCGGGCGCGGCGGCGAGCAGGCCGCGGGTGTAGGGGTGGGCGGCGCCGTCGAGCAGCGGCAGCGAGGGCGCCGCCTCCACGAGTCGTCCTGCATACATGATCGCGATCCGGTCGGTGAACTCGGCGAGCAGCTCCAGGTCATGGCTGACAAAGAGCACGGCGAACCCCAACTCACCTTGAAGACCCTTGAGTTCATCCAGGATCTCGCGCTGCACAACCACGTCGAGCGCGGTCGTGGGCTCGTCCAGGATGACCAGCCGGGGCCGCAGCGCCAGCGCGATGGCGATGGCCGCGCGCTGCCGCATACCGCCCGACAGCTGGTGCGGGTACGCGCGCAGCCGGTCCCGGCCGATCCCGACGAGGTCGAGCAGCTCGCCGGCCCGCTCCCTGGCCTGCTCCGCGCTCACCTTGTCGTGGTGCCGAATCACGTCCACCAGCTGTGCGGACAGCCGCAGCACCGGGTTGAGGGCGTTCATCGCGTTCTGGAAGACGAGCGCGATGTCGCGCCAGCGCACGGCGCGGATCGCCGTGTCGTCCACGCCCAGCAGGTCCGTCCCGTCGAAGACCACCTGCCCGCCCGTTATCACGGCGGGCGAGCGCAGCAGCCTCGGCAGGGCGAGCGCGATCGTCGACTTGCCGCAGCCGGACTCGCCGGCGAGCCCCAGGATCTCCCCGGGACGCAAGGTGAACGAGACCCGGTCCACAGCCGTGACGAGCCCACCCCCGGACTCGTACGCGACGCTCAAGTCCCTGACATCGAGCAGCAGTTCATCGGCATTATCGCGCATCGCACGACCGGGGTCGGCGCACCCGCCACGCGGCGGATGCGGGAGCGGGCGCGCAGCCGGGGATGGGCGGCGCGGTCGATCGCGAAGTTCACGAGCGTGAGGCCGCCCGCGGTGGCGGCGATGGCCAGACCCGGGACGGTGAACGTCCACCAGGCACCCTGCAGCAGCGCCGAGTCGTTCTGCGCCCAGTACAGCATCGTCCCCCACGAGGCGGTCCCGGCGTCGCCGAGGCCGAGGAACTCCAGGGCCGAGCCGGCGGTCAGGGCGAAGACGACCTGGCCGAAGAAGAACGCGGCGATCACCGACCACATGTTGGGCAGGATCTCCACGAACACGGTACGCAGCGGCCGTTCGCCGACGACCGTCGACGCGGCCACGAAGTCCCGCTCGCGCAGCGTCAGGGCCTGCGAGCGGATGACGCGGGCGCCGTACGCCCAGCCAGTGACGGTCAGGACAAGCATGATCGTGCCGGTGCCCGGCGGCAGGAACGCCGCGAGCACGATGATGAGCGGCAGGCCGGGGATCGTCAGGACGACGTTCACAAGCAGGCTGATCAGCTCGTCGCCCATGCCGCGCACATACGCGGAGAAGATGCCGACGGCGACGGCGAGCACGGTGGTGCCGGTGCCGACGACGGCCGCCATCAGCAGCGACGACCGGGCGCCCCACACGAACTGGGCGAACACGTCCTGCCCCTGCCCGTCCGTGCCGAACAAGTGGTCGCCGGAGGGCGCGGCAAGCAGCCTCACGTCCGTGGCGGTCGGCCCGTCGGGCGCGAGCAGCGGAGCGGCCAGCGCGACCAGGACGAGCAGCAGCAGGACACAGGCGCCCGCCGTGGCACGCCGGTCGAACCCGGCGGTCTTGCCGACCTTGGTGACGAGGGTGTTCATGGACGTACCTCCTTTGGTACGGGTGGGGTTCACGCGGCGGCGCCGGACCGCACCCGCGGGTCGAGCAGCACGTACACCGCGTCGACCAGCAGGTTCACCAGCATCAGCGAGAGCGTGATGATCAGGAACAGGGCCTGCATCAGCGGATAGTCGTGGGTGGTGACGGCCTGGTAGAGCTGGTGGCCGACGCCGGGGTAGGAGAAGACGACCTCGGTGAGCAACTGGCCGCTGAAGACGGCGCCGATGGCCATGCCGAGGGTGGTGACGGTCGGCAGGATCGCGTTGCGGGCGGCGTAGGCGCCCATCACGCGGCGCTGGGTGAGCCCCTTCGCGTGGGCCATCGTCAGGTAGTCCTCGTCGAGGACACCGATCATGGTGTTGCGCATGGTCAGCAGCCAGCCGCCGATCGAGACGAGCACGACGGTCCCGGCGGGCAGGATCAGGTGCTGGGCGACGGAG
This sequence comes from Streptomyces sp. NPDC057565, assembly GCF_042801455.1. Taxonomy (NCBI): domain Bacteria; kingdom Bacillati; phylum Actinomycetota; class Actinomycetes; order Kitasatosporales; family Streptomycetaceae; genus Streptomyces; species Streptomyces sp. NPDC057565. Next base: position 18,866 of record NZ_JBHVFU010000033.1, read on the forward strand.
CCGGCGAACCACACGTTCCAACCGGGGTCCGCATCGAGCCCGTACGCCTGGCCAAGCGGCAGCAGCGGCCACTTCACCGACAGCAGGTAGACGGCGACGAGCGCAAGGAAGAAGTACGGGAACGCGCCCACCAGCATGGTCAGCGGCGGCACGACCGAGTCGAAGCGGCTGCCCTGCCGCCACGCCGACAGCGTCCCGAGCCCGGCGCCGATCGCGAAGCCGAGCACGACGACGGTCGTGCCGAGCAGCACCGACCAGCCGAGCCCGTCGCCGATCACACTCGTGACCGGCGTCGGGAACTGCGACAGCGATGTCCCGAGATCGCCTTGGAACAAGTGCCCCAGATATTCGGTGAATTGGGACCACAATGACCCGCCGCTGAGCCCGTACGCCTCGCGCATCGCGTCGATGTCGGAGGGCGAGAGGTGGTCCTTGAAGCTGGCGAACATGGCGGTCGCCGGGTCGCCCGGCATCAGCCGCGGCAGCAGGAAGTTCAGTACGACGGCGGCCGCGGCGGCCAGCAGATAGAACAGCGCCCTGCGCAGAAGATAGGCCATCACGCCGTCCTCAGATGAGGGAAGACCAGGAAGGTGCTCGGGAATCGGGAGACCGGGCGCAGCGCCGCGTACGGGTTCTCCTTCGTCGGGAAACCGGTGTATCGCTGCGTGTTGTACGCGCCCCACTCCGGCTGCTCGTAAAGCGGCACGGCTGGCATCAACTCGGTGAAACGCGATGCCAGTTGGCGTGCCAGGTCCTTCTGTTCGGCCTGGTCGGACACGGCTGCCCAGCGGGCGAGCAGGTCGTCCGAGGCGGGGTCGGCGAGCCGGTGGAAGTTGAGCGTCGCCGCCTGCCCCTTGGGGGCCTTCGTCGCCTTCGACATCATCGCGCGGAAGTAGTTGTACGGCGTCGCGCCCCACTCGCCCGCACTGATGCAGGCCTGGAACGAGCCTCCGTACACATCCTGCGACCAGCTGTCGAAGCTCGTCGTGCGCATGGTCGCATCGATGCCGACGGTCCTGAGGTTGTCGGCGGCGATCCGCGCCACGGACACGAAGTCGGTCCAGCCGGCGGGCACGACAATGTCGAGCCGGACGGCCTTGCCGTCCTTCCCGACGCGCGTCCCGCCCCCGCCCTTGCGCTTCAATCCGGCTTTTTCCAGGGCGAGTTCGGCGGCCTTCGGGTCGTACGCGGTGAGCTTGTCCTCGCGGTGCAGCGTCTCCTTCTCGAACCAGCCGGGGTACGCGCCATCGGGCAGACCCACCGCGTTCGCGGGCACGCTCTTGCCCCACACCGCGATGTCCACCATCCGCTTGCGGTCGAAGGCGGGTGCGAGCGCGCGGCGCACGGCCGGGTCGTCGAACGGAGCCATCGTGGTGTTGAAGAAGATCTGCACGTCGGTGGCGTGCGGCCACCAGTAGCCGAAGTGCTCGGGATCGCGCCGTACGAAGGTCTTGTCGGGGTTCGGTATCAGTGCCCCCCAGTCGACGGCACCGCTCACGGTCGCGTTGTTGATCTGGTCGTTGCCCGACCAGCCCGACAGCTGCAGCCCCGGTATGTGGATCTTCTGCCAGTACAGCGGGTTGCGGTGCATCTCGTAGCCCTGCGGCCGGAACTGTGTGACCTTGAACGGGCCGGTGCCGACGGGGTTCGGGTTGGCGAACCGCAGCGGGTCGTCGATCTCGCCCCACACGTGCTGGGGCACGATCGCCTGCCCCACCAGGTCGTGCAGGGACGGGGTGTTGACCCGCTTCAACGTGATGCGCAGGGTGCCGTCGTCGGGCGCGGTGATCGTGTCGACGTCGGTGAGCGCGGGCGCCGCCCGCCCGATCAACCCCTTTGTCCTGCGGATGAGTTCGAGCGTGAAGGCGGCGTCGTGGGCGGTGAACGGCCGCCCGTCCGACCACCGCACGCCCTGCCGCATGGCGAGTGTCAGGGTGTGGTTGCGGTCCGACCAGCGGTAGCCCGTCGCGAGCTGCGGCTCCAGGCGGCCCTTGGCCATGTTCCAGACCATGAGGGGCTCGTGGAGCACGTATTGGGCGGCCCAGCGGGCGTTGGGCACGAACGGGCTGAAGTTCCGCGTCAGCAGCGAGCCGGTCTCCGCGATCACGGTGAGCAGCCGCCGGGAGCGGCCGGGCGGGCTGCCGCACGCCGTCAGCAGCCCGCCGGCCGCGGTCGCCGCGGCAGCGGACAGCAGGGCGCGCCTGCCGAGAGGGGGCATGGGGCCTCCAGGGCCGGGACAGAGGTGAACGAAGGAGGACACGAACGAACGGTCAGGGGATCGCATGGACCTTCCTTCACTAACAGTTCGTTCGAGAAGGTGACGCAAAATTAGAGCGGTGCAGGTGTCCGGTCAATACTTGCTGCACTCCGAGTATTAACTTCCTGTTAGAGAAAGCTCCGACACCGTACGATGAGGCCATGCCGTCGACCTCGCCGAGCCTGCCCGGCTCGCCCTCCCCGATGCCCTTCGGTGCCGCCCCGGTCCTGCGCTCCCTCAACGAGTGGTCGGTCGCTGCCCACCTCCTCGACGCCGGTCCCCTCACGCGCGTGGAGCTCGCCGAGCGCACCGGGCTCGCACTGCCCACCGTCGGCCGCGCCGTCGCCAGCCTGGAGCAGTCCGGGCTCGCCGCCCGCACCGGTCAGGACACCTCGCGCAAGGGCCCGGCCGCTCTGCTCTACGGCATCGAACCGCAGGACGGCGGCCTGTACGCGGCACTCGTCGTCACCCCGAGCGACCTGCGCCTGACCCTGCACACCATGCGCGGCGAACGCCTCGCCCTGGCCCAGGCACCCGCCGAGGCACTGCCTGCGGGCGCCCCCCTGGAGATCCAGGTCCAGGCACTGGCGAACCGCGCGCTGGCCCGCGCCGGCGCTACCCGCGACCGCATCTGGCACACGGTGATCTCGGTCCCCACCATCGTCGACGGCGACGGCCGCGTCCGCCGCGACCTCCCCTCGCCCCTGCCTCACTTCGACCAGGAAGCCATCGACGCGATCCGCATGGACCTGGGACAGGACGCGGCCGTCACCGTCGAGAACGACGTGAACCTCGCCGCCCTCGGCGAACGCGCGCAGGGCGCCGCCCGCGGCCTCGACGACTTCGTCTACCTCCACGTCAGCCAGGGCATCGGCATGGGCATCGTCATGCACGGCGAACTGCACCGCGGTGCCCGCGGCGCCGCCGGCGAGGTCTCCCGCATGCCGATGGCCGGCATCCACCCGCACGGCCCGCGCGAGCGCGAACTGGGACCGCTCCAACTCGCCCTCGGCCCGACCGCGTTCACCGCCCGCCTCACCGCCCACGGGCTGCCCGCCGACACCCCCCCGGCAACCGTCTTCGAAGCAGCCGCCCGCGGCGACCAGACCTGCACCGAGATCGTCCAGGCGCACGCAGCAGCCCTCGCCCAGGCCCTGGCCGGCATCGACGCCGTCCTCGACCCCGCCCTCATCGTCCTCGGCGGCGACCTGGCCGGCCACCCCGACCTCCTGCCACCACTACGCACCGCCCTCGGGGCGCTCGGCCCCCGTGTCCCGGAAGTCACCGCGTCCACCCTCGGCCCGGACGCGGTACTGCGCGGCGCGGAGGCGGTGGCGGCGGCCCAGGTCAGAGAGGAACTGTTCCGACGGATCACCGGGGCGTAGGCACACGCACACACGCACAGGCACCGCCGGATGAATAGATCCCCGGTGCGCCGGTGCCAGCAGACGCCGACCGGGATGAGCACATGCCGGATGAGGGGGTGGTCCTCCAGCCAGGTGCGCGTCGAGACGCTGTTGTGTGAGGACAGGTCGTCGATGACCACGTAGATGTCACCGACCAGGTTGACGTCCTCGAGTTTGTGCAGGAATTGCTGGTAAAGGCGCGTTTTCGGTCCGGGTCGGGTGTCCGCTCACAGGTCCAGGACGAGGCGGGGGCACAGGGCGCGGCCTACGCAGATCATCATCGTGTCGTTCGCGGTCCGCTCCTCCGGTGACAGCAGGCTGTCCCGGTGGTCGGGAATCCCTTCGAGGACCTTGGTCTCACACGTCCCGCAGATGCCCTCCCGGCAGGAGTTCGGCGGTTCGATCCCGTTGTCCTCCAGCGCCTCCAGGACCGCCTTGCCCGCGGGCACCGTGACGGTGCGTCCGGTGCGGTGCAACACCACCTCGAACGGCTGCTCGGCGTCGGGGTCCGCAGGCATCTGCGGCCTGGCGGCGAACCGCTCCAGGTGCAGCGTGCCCGTGGGCCATGCCGCGCAGAGCCGCTCGACAGCGGCCAGCAGCGGCTCCGGCCCGCAGCAGTACACCGTCGTGTTCTCCCGCGGCGCGCCGAGGAAGGAGTCCAGGTCGAGGAGTCCGTGCTCGTCCTGCGGGCGCACGAGCACCCGCTCGCCGTGCCGGGCCAGTTCCGGGAGGAAGGCCATGCTCGACCGCGAGCGCCCGCCGTACAGCAGTGACCAGCGGGCTCCGGAGGCCGAGGCCCGCGCGAGCATCGGCAGGATCGGTGTGATCCCGATGCCGCCGGCGATGAAGAGGTACTCCGCACAGTCGACGAGCGGGAAGTTGTTGCGCGGCCCGACGACGTCGACCTGATCCCCCGCGCGCAGGTTCTCGTGCACCGCCCGCGAGCCGCCGCGCGAAGCGGGTTCCAGCAGGACGGAGACCCGCCAGGTGGACCGGTCGGCGGATGCCCCGTTCAGGGAGTACTGCCGAACGATGCCGCCGGTCAGGTGCAGGTCCAGGTGGGCCCCCGGCGCCCAGGCCGGCAGTTCGCCGCCGTCGGGCCGCCGCAGATGCACGGAGACCACGCCCTCGGCCTCCCATTCCAGCGCTTTCACCCGCAGCCGCAGTCGCTGCTCCTCGTGCACGCCGTACACCGTAGTCACCTCTGCTTTCCATTACTGATCCGTGCGGTCCGCCGACTGCTCACGGAACCCAGGCCATGACCCGGCCGTCGGCCGGGCGCAGCCGGACCACCGCGACCAGCGAGCGTGAGCCCGATGGGCTCAGCACGCTCACGCCGAGCGGGTCGTCGCCCGCCAGCACCAACGCGTCCTCGTCGGCGAGCAGGTGCCGGTCCTCCACCAGTACCTGTCCGCCGCAGGCGAGCAGGACGACGATCTCGTCCCGCTCGCGGGCGACCGCCGACGGGGCACCGAGACCGACGACCTCCACGGTCGGGCTGACCGTCCCGGGCTCGGCCGCGACCTCCAGGGTCACGCCCGGGGCGAGGGACTCGGTGACGCGGTGGGCCCGGGGCAGGGGAACGTGCGACGGGCCGTGCGCGGCGTCGAGCAGCCGGACCTGCCACAGCCATCGTTCGCGGCCCGGGGTGTCCGGCGAGGCGGCGACCTCCCGGCAGCCGCCGTCGATCCGCCGGTGGGTGTTGGCGCGTAGCAGCAGCCTCATCTGGTGCCTTCCCTCGTCTCGCACGGGTGGGTCGGGGCGTCCCGGCGGGCCGTGGTACCGGTGTTCACCGGACCGCCGTCAGGAAGGCCTTGGTCCGGGCGTGCCGCGGGTCGGTGATGATCTGGCGGGCCGGGCCGGTCTCCACGACCTGGCCCGCGTCGAAGAACGCGACGCGGTCGGCGACCTCGCGGGCGAATCCCATCTCATGGGTGACCACGATCATGGTCATGCCGGATTCGGCGAGGTCCCGCATCACCTTCAGTACGTCGCCCACGAGTTCGGGGTCCAGGGCCGAGGTCGGCTCGTCGAAGAGCATCAGCTTGGGCCTCATGCACAGGGCCCGCGCGATGGCCACGCGCTGCTGCTGGCCACCGGAGAGGTGGCGCGGGTAGGCGTGCGCCTTGTCCTGCAGGCCCACCTGCTTCAGCAGGCCCATGGCCCGTTCGGTGACCGCCACCTTGGGCTCCTTCAACGCCAGCCGGGGCGCCTCGGTGAGGTTCTGCAGCACGGTCATGTGCGGAAACAGGTTGAAGTGCTGGAACACCATGCCGATCTCGGTGCGTCGGCGGCAGATCTCCTTGTCGCCGAGTTCGTGCAGCCTGGTCCCGCGCTGCTGATAGCCCACGATCTGCCCGTCCACCCACATCCGGCCGCCGTCGATGGTCTCCAGGTGGTTGATGCAGCGCAGAAACGTGCTCTTGCCGGAGCCCGAGGGGCCGATGAGGCAGACGACCTCGCCCGGAGCGACCTCCAGGTCGACGCCCTTGAGCACCTCCAGCCTGCCGAAGTGTTTGCGGACCTGCTCGGCCCGCACCATCGGAGCCGGAGCCGGGTCACCGGCCAGGGCGGTGGGCGTCGTGCCCGTGGAGACGTCGTCGGCCGTCATGAGGTCCTCCCGGTGGCGATCGGTGCGTGCGTGCGCAGCAACTCCCGCAGCCGCTGCAGCGGGGTGGGCGGAAGGGTGCGGTTGCCGCGGGCGTACCGGCGCTCGATGTAGAACTGCCCCACAGTCAGGACGGTCGTCACGACCATGTACCAGATGCTCGCCACGATGAGCAGCGGGATCGTCTGGAAGTTGCGCGAGTAGAGGATCTGCGCGGAGTAGAGCAGGTCGGGTACGGCCAGCACGCTGACCAGGGCTGTGGTCTTGAGCATGCCGATCGTCTCGTTGCCCGTCGGCGGGACGATGACCCGCATCGCCTGCGGCAGGATCACCCGGCGCATCGTCTGCATCCGGGTCAGCCCCAGCGCTCCGGCCGCCTCGCCCTGCCCGTGGTCGACGGACAGGATGCCGGCCCGCACGATCTCGGACATGTACGCCGCCTCGTTCAGGCCCAGGCCCAGGATGGCCGCGAACAGCGGTGTGATGAGCCGGTTGGCGTCCAGGGCCACGCCCGGGATGCCGAACGTGAGCGTCGGATACAGCGCCGCCAGGTTGTACCAGAACAGCAGCTGCACCAGCACCGGTGTGCCGCGGAAGAACGAGACGTACAGGAAGGCGGCGGACCGCACGACTGGGTTCACCGACAGCCGCATCACCGCGAGGACGATTCCCAGCAGGACGCCGACCGCCATGCAGATGGCGGTGAGTTCCAGAGTGATGGCGAGGCCGCTGCCGATCGACACGTCGCGCAGATAGGTGTTGACGACGTCCCAGCCGAAGCGGGGGTTGGTGAACACCGACCGCAGCCCTGCCGCGCCGATGAGCAGCAGCACGACTGCCGTCACCCACCGGCCCGGGTGCCGCTTCGGAAGGACGGTCAGTTCCGCTGACGGCACCGACTTGGCCGCCCCGGCGAGGGGCGTTGGGATCGTGGCCATGTCAGCTCCTGGGCTTGAGGGACGTGCTGGCGGGGAGGTTCCACTTCTTCATGAGTGATTCCACCGTGCCGTCGGTCAGCGCGGTTTTCATGGCCGCCTCCAGGGCCGCCTTGAGCGCAGAGCCCTTCGGCACCGCAATACCGGTGGGGGCGGGCTCGTAGTCGGGGCCGGGTACGAGCTCGAACTGCCCGTTGGACGCCTTGGCCTGCATACCGAGCGACACGGTGTCGGCCATGACCGCGTCGACGCGGCCGCTGACCACCGCGAGGTTGGCGCCGTCCTGCGAGGGGAACAGCTCGATCTTGACCGCGGGCTTGCCCGCGTCCGTGCAGATCTTGGAGATCGTCGGCAGTTGGTCGAGCCCCTGGATGGCGCCCTTCTGGGCCGCGATGGTGTGTCCGCACAGGGACATCGGGTCCATCTTCAACCCCAGCGGGTTGCCCGTCTTGGCCGCGAGGCCGGACCCGCCATTGAGGTAGGGCACGAAGTCGACGGTCTTGGACCGCTCCGGGGTGACCGAGAACGCGGAGGCGCCGATGTCGTACTTCTTGGCAGCGAGGCCGGGCAGGATGCTGTCGAAGCCCGCGTTGACGTGGCGCACCTTGAGGCCGAGCTTGGCGCCGAGGGCGTCGGTCAGGTCGATGTCGAAGCCGATCATCGTCCGGTTGTCCGTGTCGAAGTACTCGAACGGCCGGTAGGACGCGTCACTCGCCACGGCGAGCACGCCCTTGGACTTGATGGCGGCGGGGAGCAGCGCCGCGGCCGCGGCGTCGACTGCTCCCTTGGTGGCGGGCGAACCGCCGGTCGCCGAGGCGGGAGCGGCCTGGGGTGCTGAAGTACCTGCCCCTGCCGATGCGTTGGTGCAGGCGGTGACGGCCAGGGCGAGGCCGGCCACAAGGGCGGGAAGTCGGATCGGGTGGCGCACAGGGACGGGCCTTTCGGACAGGGACGGAACGAAGTGGGCGGTGCGTCAGCTGAAGCCGTGGGGGGTCAGACATCGGTCGGAGTGGTGGAAAGCCACATGCCGATCGGGGAGGTGGATGGTCAGATACCGATCGGGTGGTCGGCGGCCAGGTGGTAAAGGCAGTCGCCGAGGTCGACCAGTGGGGGGCGGCGGACAATGGCGACGACGCCGTCGCGGTGCGCGACAACCGGGACGCAGGGCCGGTCCAGCTCCTCGACCGGGTGGACCCGGCCGAGCAGGTCACCCTGCTTGACCTCGTCGGCGACGTGCGCGATGGGCTCGAACAGGCCCCGGACGGGGGTGTGGACGGCGCCGTCGGCAAGGAGGCCGATCCAGCGGGTCCGCGGTGCGGACGGGGTGTCCGGGGAGGCTTCGAGGATGCCCGCGCCCGCCAGCACCCGGCGCAGCCCGTGCACCGCGGCGGCGACGATCGCCGGAGTGACCTCGCCCCCGCCGCCGAGCTCGGTGGAGATCATCGCGACGCCGGCGTCGTCGGCCGCGGTCGAGAACGAGCCCGGCTCGAACCGCTCGGGGACGGCGACCGACCACGGCAGTCCCAGTTGCTCCGTCAGCCGGCACTTGGCCGCCCACCCCTCGGGGTCCGGGCCCTCGTAGACGAACGCCGACGGTACGTAATGGGAGCTCGATCCGCCGGAGTGCAGGTCCATCGCCAGATCGGCGCGCGGCAACAGCTCCGCAGTGAGGAAATGGGCGATCTGCTCGGTGGGTCCGCCGCGGGGGTTGCCCGGGTAGGAGCGGTTGAGGTTCTGTCCGTCGAGGGGCGAGACCCGGGCGGCGTCCCGTACCGCCGGCAGGTTCAGCGCCGGCAGGACGATGATCCGGCCGGCCACCTGTGCCGGGTCGGTCTCCCGCAGCAGGCGGTGCAGGACCACCTGCCCTTCGTACTCGTCGCCATGTGTCCCCGCGACGAGAAGGGCCGTCGGTCCCGGCCCTCCGGAGAGCACGGCGACGGGGACCGGAATGACGCCGTTGTCGTGGCGGTTGTCCGAGTGCGTCAGGTGGATGGACCCGACCTGACGCCCTGACGCGTCGAGGTCGATGCCGTGCAGGCGCGCCATCGTCGTCAGCCTCTCGCCGCGGCGACGGCCGGCGACGTCCCGGTGGTCCGGCTCGCCGGGGGTGCGCCGACGGCCTCCACCGCCAGCAACTGGGTGAGGATACGACGGGCCTTGGCCACCCCGGCGTCATGGCCGATGAGCACGTCGTGCTCGGTACCGGGGCGCTCCCGCATCCCGATCTCCTGGTCCCTGAGGGCGTCGGCGTCCTCGCGCAGCACGGTTTCGAGCCCGACCTCCAGCTCCCGGGTGGCCCACTCTGCGTCGACGGCGAAGTTCCGGCTGAACGCGTAGTAGTACCAGGTGGTCTTCTCGTCGACGGGCGTGATCCCGTTGAGCACCTTGATGAGGTGGCCCTCCTCACGCGGGCGCCCCTGCTCGGTGATCCCGGAGTGCAGCACGTGGTAAGTCGGGACATGGAACTCGGTGGCGTGGAACCGGTCGTACAGCCCTTCGGTGCCCATGGTCCGCGCGTACAGCGGCGGCGCCTCGACGCCGGGCATGAGCCGGTCGACGGTCACGACCCGGCCGTCCACCTCGACGGTGATGCCGTGCTCGTAGATGTAGTCGTCGCCGACGGTCGACTGGTGCAGGAACGACTCGTGGGTCAGGTCGAGCAGGTTGTCGTGGATGAGGTCGTGCCGGCACTCGAAGAGCATGGTGTGGGTGACCGTCGCCCACTCGGGGTCGTTCATCCAGTGCGTGTCGGGGACCAGGCTCAGGTCGGCGAGTTCGGCGTCGCCGGTCCAGACCCAGATCCAGCCGTCCTTCTCCACGACCGGGTAGCGGCGCACCCGGGCGCGCGTGGGGACGGCCGACTGCGCGGGGACGCGGGTGCAGACGCCGTCAGGGCCGTACGCGAAACCGTGGTAGCCGCACTCGATGGAGTCCCCGACCGTACGGCCGGCCGACAGCGGATAGGCGCGGTGGGCGCAGCGGTCGGCCAGGGCCACCGCCTCACCGGCCGGGGTGCGGTACAGCACGACGGGCTGCTCGCAGATGACCCGGCGCACCGGCTTGTCGGTCACCTCCTTGGACCACGCAGCGACGTACCAGGTGTTCAGGACAAACACAACGGCCTCCTTCGGATGCGGTACATGCACCGTATACAGTGTGTCCGAGGAGGACAACGGGGCGGCGAGATGGTTTTCTGTCCGCCGTGGCTGATGTCATCTCAGGCAGAGCCAACCGGCAGGGATGGAGATCAGACGTGCAGCCTTTGCGGAGTGGGCCGAGGGACACGCGGCCCTTGGGCATCCGGGTCTACGAGCGCCTCCGCGACGAGATCGTGTCGGGCGGCCTCGAGGCCGACACGCCCCTGGTGCAGGAGCAGGTGGCGGAGCGGCTCGGGGTCTCGCGCACGCCGGTCCGCGACGCGCTGAACCGCCTCGCCCACGAGAACCTGGTCACCTGGCTGCCGGGGAGCGGATACCTCGTCAACGCACTGCAGTCGAACGACATCGCCGAGGTCTACCAGGTGCGGCAGTCCCTGGAGACCCTGGCCCTGCGGCTGGCATGCGGCAACCACAACCAGGCTCAACTGACCCGGCTCACCGCGGTGATCGAGGACATGGCGGCGGCCGATCCTTCCGACGCCGCCGCCCAGTTCGAGCTGAACCGTACCTTCCACATGTCCCTGATCGAGCCGTGCGGCAACGCGCTGCTGCTCCGGATGATCGACACGCTCTGGGACCATCCGGTCAACCGGCGCATCACCCGCTCCTACGTCCACGACGCCGGCAACGTGCGGCTGATGGTGAGCGAGCACGGTGCGCTGCTCGACGCGGCCCGGGCCGGGGACGAAGAGCGCCTGATCCACTTGGCGACCCAGCACATGTACACCGGTTACCAGGAGACGCTGCCCGAGGACAGCGGTATCGATCTCATGCCCCGGCCGGGCACGGAGAGCGTGCACTGACTCCAGGTCGCCGGCCGAAACAGCCGGCAGCCGCGGGACCCGCACCACCGGCGTCGTTGAGCAGTGCCGCCTCGATCACCTGTCCGTGCGTCAGGCGGGCACTCGCGCCGCCCGGACACACCTCGTCGACGATTCCGGCCACGTCCAGCCAGCGCAGAAACTCGGCAGCGACGAGCAGAGCGCCCAGACGCTTCTCCACCACGGAGGCCACCGTCACTTCAAGGCGCTGACGCTGGGACCGTGGCCGCGGCGACCGGGCATTCATCGACACACCCAACGCCATGCCACCGGCCCAGGACACCCCCGGGTCGTCACGCCATACGAACCAACGACCCGCGAAGTCCGGTTCCAGACCCTGGAGTTGTCGGGCATGAGTGCGCTTGTCGGTGGAGCGGAGATCTCGCTTGTCGCGATCTCCTGCGCTGCGCGAGCGTCCCTGGACCGCGAGGTCGTCGGCCCCCAGCAGGCCATGGCCTGACCCGGCCAGGCCGCCGACCACCCACGTCCCAGCGCAAGGAGTTTCACCGCTATGAGCGACATCTTTCGCGCCGCTATGTTCCCGACCGCATGGACGGGCGACAAGGAAACCAAGCAGCCCCTGCGGGTGTTCACCGCCCGCAGGATCGAACCGCTCGACGGCACGCAGCCGGAGGCGTTCGCGGTCCGCGGCGCATGGGTGGTGGCGACCGGGTCGAGCGCCGAGCTGTCCGCCCGCTTCCCCCACGCCGAGCGCGTGGAGCTCGAAGGCGCCCTCGTGGTGCCCGGCTTCAACGACGCTCACTGCCACACCTCGCAGGCAGCACTGGCGCGGGTACGGGTGGACGTCTCCTCCGCGCGGTCCGCGGACGATGTGCTGACCGCGCTGCGGGCCCGGGCGGCGCTGGTTCCGGCGGGAGAATGGGTTGTCGGGCAAGGGCTGCATGAGGACGCCGTGACCGGGCCGGTCGACCGGAACCTCCTCGACCGTGTGTCGGCCGTGCACCCCGTCGTCGTCATCCAGTACACCTTCCATCAGGCTGTCGCCAACAGCGCCGCCCTGGAGCGGATCGGCTATCGGGCGGAGGCAGACGCGCCGCCCGGCGGGCAGCTGCGAGCCGACGCTGACGGACACCTCAACGGCTGGATGTACGAACGGGCCTGGCTGGATCCCTGGCTGCCAGGGATCGGCAGGGAGTCGATCGCTTCAGGCGGTGAGCAGTCCGCGCAGGTCGCCGCGCTGCGGGAGGTCAACACCGAGCTGCACCAAGTCGGAATCACCTCCTACTGCGACGCGATCGTCACGCCGCTGGAGAAGGACATGTATGCCGCGGCACGCCACCTCCGGCAGCTCACCCCGCGCGTGAGCATGCTGCTGTGGCACACCTACTTCGACCCAAAGGCGTGGCCCACTGAGCAACCCGACGCCCACCGACTGCAACTGGCCGGGGTGAAGCTGATGCTGGACGGCGCCCTCTCCGGCGGCACGTGCCTGTGCCAGCACCCCTATCCGAGCTCCACCGGGCGTGAGAACGGCCTGCAGGTGCTCGACGACGCCGAGCTCGGGGATGCGATCCGGTCCATCCACGCTGCCGGTGCGCGGGCAGCCGTGCACGCCAACGGAGACCTCGCCATCAGCAAGGTGCTGGATGCTCTCGAGTCGCTGGACCACCCCTCGGCGCTGCCGAGAACCAACCACAGGGTCGAACACTGCAGCATCGTCGACGAGCAGCTGATCAAGCGGATCAAAGCAGTCGGTGCAACGCCGGTTCCCTTCGGTGCGTTCATCGCACTCTTCGGTGACGCGATCGAGCGGTTCTACGGGACGCAGCGCGCCGCCATGGCCTGCGCCCACAGGTCCATGCTCGATGCCGACGTCGCGGTCGCAGGTTCCTCGGACTTCCCCATCATCCCGATCGACCCGATGCTGGCGGTTCAGAGCATGGTGACCCGTCAGACGGCCAATGGCACCGTACTCGGTCCGGAACAACGGCTGAGCGTTACTGACGCGCTCGGTGTCTATACCCACGGGTCTGCACACGCGACAGGCGAGAGCCATGTCAAGGGCCGACTCACAGCGGGGCAACTCGCTGACTTCGTGGTTCTCGACACAGACCTGACCACAGTGGACCCGCACGAGATCACCTCCGTCTCGGTGACCTCGACCTGGGTAGGCGGCGAATGTGTCTGGGCCAGGCACGCGTGAGACCCTCGCGGGCAAGGAATGAACTGCTCACGGCCCGGCCGACCCGCGTCTCGGCCCGCGGCTGGCGCCTCCCGGAGCTCGGACCCATGATCGAGGCCGACGCTGCCCTTGCCGAAAACTCATCCGTCCTGGTGAGAGCCGTCAACGGGGTCCGGGGCATGCCAGCTGCGGCTGATCGCACCGGGCCCTCGCACGGTTGGCGATCAGCGCGGCACGATGACCCGCCACGCTGCTGCGCCTGGTCCACTTCGGTGTGACGAACGCATTCGCGATGCCGCGCTTGCTGCCGGAGAGCGACCGGGACAGGGTCGTCGAGATCCTGGAGCTGCGCCACCAGATCACCGCACTGGAGCGCCAACTGGGCAAGGAGCGGGTGCAGTTCACGTCGACGGACCCTGTGTTCCTCGCCACGCTGCTGCACCGGCTGCCGTGAGATGTGCTGCGCACGTCGGCCGGCTCTGGCGCCTCGCCGACGTCTGCACCGCCTGCGCGGGCGCCACCCCGGGCAGTGAGCCTTTTCCAACCTCGCGCTGAAGCGGCGAGGTGAAGCGCGTGGGTGGAAATCCAGAGATCATTCCGCAGGTCACCGAGCGCTATGCCATCGCCCAAGCACCCGAGCGGTGGGGCATCTGCGACGGGAGCAGCGGCGGCAACTGCGCCTTCACTGTGGCGTGGCTGCGCCCGGACAAGTTCCGCCGGGTCATCGGCTATCTTTCGAGCTTCGCACAGATACCGGAGGGCAATCCCTACCCAGCCCTCATCTCCCGCGTTCCCCGCCAGCCACTGCGCATCTTCATGCAAGCCGGCCACCGTGACCTGCACTGGAATGAACCCAGGTTCAACTGGCTCGCAGAAAACCTGCGCGTGGCAGCCGCTCTCGCTGAAGCGGGCTACGACTTCCGCCTTGTCCTGGGCGAGGGCGGGCACAGCCCCAACCACGGAGGCGTCCTACTGCCGGATGCACTCCGTTGGTTATGGCGGCCGGATCAGGATTGACCGCTCCCCGCACCCGGAGCTCGGTGGCGGCGGGGCCTGAGCCTCTTCCGACCCGGAACTGGGCGCGGTGAGTTGGGCCAACACGCGAAGCTCCTGGTGGTGCCGGTTGATCTTGGTCGACGAACTTTCTGCCAGGGGCTTCACCGCTCCCAGCGCTGAGGAGGCCACCCGTCGCGCAAGCCAAGCAATCTGATTGGACCAGCTCAATGACTGGCTGCCGGGAAGCGAAGGAAGTATGCCGCGGAATAAGTCGCGCCTCTTGGTGGACCTCAGGCTGGTCATACTCGCCGTCGGAGCGGCCATTGGTGCCCCTGTGGCTGTTGTCTCCAAGCCGATGGATGTCGTAGAGCGTTTCGCATGGGGGGCACTTGGGCTACTCGCTTGGTGGTACCTGCTGCGGTGCGTGAAGGAAATGAAGGACATGTGGGCGCGTCGGCGCAAGAGTGGGGAGCCCGACGATGCAGGTGGCTCCGGCACCGCATAGGGGGTGCACCTTGCGAACTCCGCCGACGGCATCCACTCCGACGGACCCTTGTCCGCTCTGCTCTGGTTGGTCTTCGCGGTGACTGCCACGAGCGACCGGCCCTTCCCGCCCGGCACTGCCGGGCGGGAAGAAACGCCTCACCCGCCGCAGAGAACAGACGACAGTAGGTCAGACGAGATCGGCCACCGCACGGTACGCGGCATCGAAGGCGGCATGCGTGTAGCCGAACGCCTGCGCATCGGAGTTGGCGATGGCGATCCGACCGACGGTCCTGCGGGCTTTCGCGTAGGGCCGCTCTGACTCAGGCAGGAACAGGGCTGGGTCGTCGAGGGAGTTGTATTCGTAGGCGTAGCCGTGCGCCCACCGGTTGACGGTGATGGCGGTGATGTCGCGGGCCGGGTCGAAGCCGTGATCGGCGAGGGAGCGGGCCATCGAGTCGCGGATCTCACGCTCGAAGTCCTCGAAACGCATCCTGATGAGCTGTCGGCGGCCGGCCTTGTGCTGCTCGCGGCAGACTAGGCGGGGGGAATTGGGAGTGGCCGACAGGGAGACCACGGTGGGCAGTTCGGGTCGGTGCGGCATCGCGAAGTCGCCGATCTCGGTCACCGTCGGCAGGCCGAAGCTGCTGAAGAAGCCGGAAGGCGTGCTGACGCGGGAGACCCGGGCCGCAGCGAAGGGCCGCCAGTCCTTCAGCGCGACCCGCGCATACACCAAAGGCACCTTGACGCCGTAGCGCATCGCGGCCACCTGTTCGTCGGGCAGTTCGGGGACGAGGTAGGAGGTAACGGAGTTCCAGCAGGCCATGACAGCGCCCTTGGCCTTCACCCGGTAGCTGCGACCGCCCTTCGAGTAGGCGACGACCACGCTGTGCCGGCCGTCATTGCGTACTTCGAACGCCGTGCTGGACAGCCGGATGCGGACTCGGTTGCCGGGTTCGTCGAGTCTGCTGTAGTCGGCCTTTGCGGTGACGATCTCCCGCCAGTCGGGGCGGCGCACGTCGAAGGCGTCCGGGACGAGCTTGCTGATCAGCAGGCGGGCGATCGATGCGTTGCCCTCGGGGAAGTAGAAGTTGCCGTCTTCCTCTGTTTCCTTCAGCTGCATCAACGGCGTGAAGCCGGCACCCGGCCACGGGTCGTTGGTGAGTCCGAGTCCCCCGAAGCCCGGCTGCCCGGTCGCCCACGCGTCGGCCGCAGCGACCCGGTCGACGTTGACGCCCCACAGGCCGTTCGTGCCGCGCTTGACGATTTCCAGGGCGTCGTCGTCCAGGCCGATCTTCTCCCGCAGGTAGGTCTCGTACGGAGTGCGCGCAAGGATCTCCTTCTTCTGGGCGTCGGTCAGGCCGGGGTAGAAGTCCTCGGTCGTGGTATTCAGGCGGACCAGCGCCGACCGGCTTGCCGCGCTCATCGGCAGCTTGGCCGCGTACGACGCCCAGGATTCGCCCGGTTCTCGGGTCACCAGATGGTCCTTGCCCCACCGTTCGGCGGTGAACAGGGTGGCGCTGCGCAGGGAGTAGGGGGCGTAGGCGTCGCTCTTGACCGTGGCTGCAAGGGCCTTGAGGTCGACGCCGAGATCCTTGGTCAGCAGATCCCGGGCCTCGCGCGACCAGGTGCTGGGAGTGTCGATGTTGACGGTGCCACCGTTGGACAGCAGCATGGTGCGGCCGACGTGGAACTCGTTGCGCCGGGCATGCCCGCCGAAGTCGTCCAGGGCATCCAGGACCAGAACGCGGGCGCTGGGGCCTGCGTGTTTGCGGTAGAGGTAGGCCGCCGCGAGACCGCTGAGGCCGCCACCGACCACCACCAGGTCGTAGGACTCGTGCGTGTCGGTAATGAGTCCCGCCTCGAAGTCGCCGTCGCGGACGGCGTGCGCGATGTCGTAGGCGCCCGGCTGCTGCCCTCTCAGTCCGGTCTGGGTGGGCGGGTACGGTGCGTTCCGGTTGTGCTGGCCGTGGCCGTGTGCGGCAGGCGCGGCTTGCGCGGCACCCGGAAGGGCCGTGGCGGCCGCCACCCCGGCCGCAGTGACTGCCACGCCGTCCAGGAAGTCACGGCGTGTGATCTTGCGTCCCATGCCGAGCTCTTGATCGCTGAATCTGGGCATGCCATACCCCCACATTGGTTTGCGGATTTCGGAGATGGAGCGCGTGTTTGGCATGCTAACCAGTCATGGACGCGCCTTAAAGAACTGATTCAGTCGCAGAACAGCTTTTTGGGTGCGGAATTCGCAGTCGCACGATGCGGTGGAAGAAGGCTTGTCGCCGGCACGGCCTGCGCGCTCCCACTGTTTGGGCACAGGTCTGCGCAGGTCCGACGGGCAGGACGAGCGGGCCGGGAGCGCGCCGCTTCAGCGACGGTGGCGCGGAATTACAACGGCCGCTGCGTCTGCGTGCCCCTCAGTGGCGGCTCCATCCACGACCTGCGCGGCTACAACCTCAACGACCAGAACCGCTCCCTGAAGATCAACCGAAACGACTGCGGCTGAACACCCCCACAGGATCGTGCGCACCGACGGCACGCACCGGGTGACGGATCCCGCAGGTGTCGTGGGAGGAGCACACTGCCCACACCGTGACGGTGTATCAACCCCTGGTCCGGTGGCCGCTGCCCGCACCGTGACGGTGTACCTGCAGCACGGCGAGGACTTGGGGGCGCTACGGGCGCGCGCAGCTGCATCGTGCTGCGGTACGACGCCTCCTCCCGGACCGGCCGACGCTGGTCCGTTTCGGGTGCGGGCGCGGTCACGAGCCCGCGTCCACACCCTCTCCGTCCGCGCCGAAGTCCAGACGCCTCCGTAGACCCCAGGGGCGGCGGTCACGCAACGCGGCCGAGCGGCTCCGCACGTACGGCCTCAGCCGCCTTGCCGTAGGGGAGCGTCGCCCTGCTGCAGCCAGGCAGTGACAGGCTGGCTCCCGGGCGGCATGACACGTTCCAGGTCTCGCTGTATTCGCTGGGCCTCACCGCGTACCTGGGCAGGGATGTCACCTTGTTCGCTGACAAGGCGGTTGTAGATCGGGGTTTCCTGAAACACGGGCGAGGTCTGCCTTCTGGAGCGGGACTGCGGGACTGCGGGACTGCGGACGGCCTGCGGCAGCGGTGCGCTGTCGCCTCGTCCGTGGCCCGACGAACGTTGGCCGGGGATGGTTTTTAGCTGGGGGGCGAGGCCGAACTGAGTCATCAGGTCAGTGAGGGAACGCGGCCGACCTTCAGTACGAGCACGGTGATCATCTCGTCCTCAGGCTCGTACAGGATGCGCCAGTCGCCCACCGGCAGCCGCCAGTAGGCGGAGCCGCCCAGCTGGCGGGCCTCAGGCGGACGGGGGTCGTCGGCCAGGGCACGCA
This sequence comes from Streptomyces sp. NPDC057565, assembly GCF_042801455.1. NCBI lineage: Bacteria > Bacillati > Actinomycetota > Actinomycetes > Kitasatosporales > Streptomycetaceae > Streptomyces > Streptomyces sp. NPDC057565. The sequence continues at coordinate 37,029 of NZ_JBHVFU010000033.1, forward strand.
CGACGGCGGCGCACTCCTTGGCCCCTTGGGGGTCGAGCTTGCGCAGACGGCGGAACTCGGTGGTGGCCTGGTGCTGCCACACAACGGTGTACATCACGACGCGGCGGCCTGCCCGTCCTCAGCCTCCAGCTCGGCCATGAACGCCTCGTGTGTCACCACCGGCCCGCCCGCGGCCTTGCGACCCTCGGCGTCGGCGATGTCGGCCTCGTCCCGCAGACGGCGCAGCTCATCGAGCTCGTCGACGGGGATCAGGGCCGCGGCGGGGGTGCCGTAGTCGCTGATCACGATGGTCTCGTGGCCGTGACGGACCCGGTTGACCAGCTGCCCGAGCTCGTTGCGGGCCTGAACCAGCGGATACGTCTCATCCATAGCCCCAAACTGTACACATCGACGGGTGTGTACGGGACGGGCTGGTGGAGCCGGATTCCCACCGGAGGGCGCAGCACCTGTCAGCCAGCCGGGGTGGCGGGTGTGGGATTCGGGCCTGGCACCACCGTCGGCTCCTTCCACCGGGCGTCACCGGGGCCCGAAACCTCTGGGGTGGCGCGGGCCCCGGTGCGAGGGGCAGCAGCCCAGATCGTCCTGTCATAGACCGCGGGCTGCACTTTCTCTGTCTACGGGCCCGGTGGTACCCCGGCGAGCTGAGCAGAGCAGCGTGACTACGGCTGTCACCCGTCCGGGCGGTCGCGGGGCTGCCGACGAACTGGGCCGCCACACCGCGTCGCCATCGAAGGCATGCGTATCGACGAGCAGCACATCACCGAGCCGGGCCTCGTGGTCCTGGACATCACCGCCGCCGACGAGGACGTTCACGTGCCGTTCGTGCTCCACGTCAATCAGGTGGCCCTCACTGCCGCCGAGACTTTAGACCCACGTGAAGTCCGCGGGCGGGTTCGGCTCGACCATGCGGCGGATGAGCGAGCCGGTGTCTCAGTCAGTGGGAGATCTCCCAGTCCTGACCGCCGGTTCGCCGAGGCGGAAAGGGAAGGCTGGCTCGGCGAGATCGAAGGGCTCCGCGTCAGCCTGACGGTGCCGAGCCCAAGATCAGCCAGATCGAAGCCGCTCCCGGCGACGGTACGGATGTCGTCGAACTGGCAGCTGAACGTTTCGCACTCGGCGCCGTCGCGGTGGTGTCCGACGTTCATCGTGAATGCCCCGGCGCGCACGGTGGATCCGTTGTCGAGGCGGAAGTGCGCCCGTAGGAGGTACGACAGGTCGAGCTTGCCGAGGGACTCGATCGTCAGGTTCCCCACCCGCGTCATGGCGGACGGTGTGGGCTTCGAGGTATATCTGCAGGTGCTGATGGCACCCGTGGACGCCCTGCGCCTGGCCCGAAGGGTGGCCTTGATCACTGACACCGATGTGCCGCCCGGTGCCGAGGAACCGGCCCGTCTGCAGACGCTGCGGGCCTTGCCCGGCACGTGGGCGTCTCCCGGCGCGCTGCATCTGGCCGCCGCCCCTCACACATTGGAGCCCGCACTGTGGGCACCGCACAATGCCGCGGCGCTGCCTGCCGCGTTCCTGCTGTGCGCGCCCCGCTCCGAGGACCGGTGGGAACAGGTTCTTGCCGCGGTCGAGGCCGTGGACGCCTCGTGACGCCGTAGGACCGAGCGCCCCGGATCGTCTTCCCGCCCAGCTGAACCGGCAACGGGGTAACGGACCGGCGCTCCGTCTTGAGGGCACCTGAACGGCCCAACTTCCCGAGCGGCCCCCACGTTCTGCTGACGATCCTTGATTCCGGCCGTCCAAGGCGCTCATGCGCGTGCGTGAAGTGCGCCGGTTGACCGGACTGCCCGGCCCGGCGAGCTGTGGCGCAGGCACGCGAGCCTTCTGGGGACCCCGAGGAAGGAAGCGCGATCAGACGCGGCCCACTGCCGGTGGGCCGCCACCACTCCGGAAAGGTACTCGCCCGATGCAGATCGATCTCAGTGGACGTACCGCCCTGGTCACCGGGTCAACGGCGGGAATCGGCGAAGCGGCCGCGCAGGCCCTGGCCGCCGCCGGGGCCGACGTCGTGGTCAACGGCCGCAACCCCGACCGCGTCGCCGAGGCGGCGAAGCAGGTCGGCGGACGCGGTATCGCGGCCGACGTCGGTACGGCCGAAGGGACGGCCGAGCTGATCCGGCAACTGCCCGATGTCGACATCCTGGTCAACAACACCGGCATCTTCGAGACCAAGCCCGTGTTCGAGATCCCCGACGAGGACTGGCTGCGCTTCTACGAGGTCAACGTGCTCTCCGGCGTGCGCCTGGCACGCCACTACACACCACGGATGGCCCGGCGCGGGTGGGGTCGCGTGATCTTCGTCAGCAGTGAGGCCGGCGTCCAGACGCCGACGGACATGGTCCAGTACGGAATGACCAAGACGGCGCAGCTGGCCGTGTCCCGCGGCATGGCCCAGGAGGTCGCCGGCACCGGGGTCACGGTGAACTGCGTGCTGCCCGGACCGACGATGAGTGACGGCGTGCTGGCCATGTTCGACGAGCTCTACCCCGGCCTCGACCCCGGTGAGCAGGAGCAGCGCTACCTGGCCGAGAACCGTGCGGCCGCGTCCCTGCTCAAACGGCTGATCCGCCCCCACGAGGTGGCCAGCATGATCACTTACGTGGCGTCGGAGCAGGCCTCGGCGACCACGGGCAGGGCGCTCGGCGTCGACGGCGGTCTCGTCCCCACGATCCTTCCCTGAGGCGGGCGCTCGGCATGGAGCCGATACCCGTGTCGGACGGCTCGCACCCGACGCGTCCGCGGAGGTGTCGGCCGGGAGCCCCGGCGAGTCGCGCAGCGTCCCCCATGGGATGTGGTGCGCCGTCGTCGGCGCGGGCGGGCGGGCGGGCGGGCGGTCATCGTGCGGGGCTCCTTCGGTTTGCGAGCCCGGCGGATCGCAGTGAGGTTGGCGGTGAGGAAGGCCCGTGCCTCATGGTCCCGGCGCCGGGGCCGGGCTTGGTAGTGCAGCCACTTGCATTACCCAGCGTCTGCAATTATTGTTCTTGCTCGTAAGGCGCTTCTGCATTTATCTGCGCCGTACGCCCGGCTCTGCCCAAGCGCCGCCGTGCATCCACTGCCACGGCTCCGCCCGCAGAACCGCCAACCGCAGAGGCATCCGTCCACTCATGCCTCACCCCCGTGCCGGGGATGCCGTCACACCCCGGCACCGCTGATCGAAAAGGCACTGTCATGTCCCTCAAGGAAATCCTTCCCGGCAAGCTCGGCTTCGGCACCGCCCCGCTCGGCAACATGTTCCGCGCGATCCCCGACGAGGAGGCCGCCGCCACCGTCGAGGCCGCCTGGGACCAGGGCATCCGCTACTACGACACCGCCCCGTTCTACGGCGCCGGCCTCGCCGAGTCCCGCCTGGGCGAGGTCCTGTCCACCAAGCCCCGCGACGCCTACATCCTGTCGACCAAGGTCGGCCGCGTCATCCTCGACGAACACGAGACCGCCGCCCGCGACCTCGGCGAGAAGGGCGGCCTGTTCGAACACGGCAACCCCAACAAGATGCTCCACGTCTGGACCGCCGAAGCCACCGAACGCTCCATCGAGGACAGCCTCAAGCGCCTCGGCGTCGACCGCCTCGACATCGTCTGGGTCCACGACATCGCCCAGGACTTCCACGGCGACCTCTGGCTGAGCAAGTTCGAGGAAGCCCGCACCGGAGCCTTCCGGGTACTGTCCCGGCTGCGCGACGAAGGCGTCATCAAGGCATGGGGCCTGGGCGTCAACCGCACCGAACCGATCGAGCTGACCCTCGCCCTCGACGAACCCCGCCCCGACGGCTTCCTCCTCGCCGGCCGCTACACCCTCCTCGACCACGAACACGCCCTCCAGCGCCTGCTCCCGACGGCCCAGGAGCACAACGTCGACATGGTCGTCGGCGGCCCCTACAGCTCCGGCGTCCTCGCCGGCGGCACCCACTTCGAGTACCAGCAGGCCCCGCCGGAGATCATCGAGAAGGTGTCCCGCCTGAAGACCCTGGCCCACAAGCACGGCATCTCCATCAAGGCCGCCGCCCTCCAGTTCTCCCTCGCCCACCCGGCCGCCGCCGCCGTCATCCCCGGCGCCACCCGCCCCAGCCGCATCGCCGAGGACACCGCCGCCCTGAACGAGACCGTCCCCGCCGCGTTCTGGACCGACCTCCGCGCCGCCGGCCTGGTCAGCCCCGCCGCCCCGCTGCCCCACGGCGCCTGACCCCCACGGCACCCGACCCCCACCCCAGCACCACGACCCAGGAGAAAGATCATGGCCTCCACCTCCGTCAGCCGCACAGTGCCCGCCTCCCCCGACAAGGTCTGGAACCTCATCGGCGGCTTCGACGCCCTGCCCGACTGGCTCCCCTACATCCCCGAAAGCACCCCGCTCGAAGGCGGCCGCGTCCGCCGACTGACCAACCCCGACGGCGAAGTGATCATCGAACGGCTGGTCGACTTCAACGAGACCGAGCGCCACTACAGCTACGCCATCCTCCAGGCCCCGTTCCCCGTCAACGGCTACGTCTCCACCATCCGGGTCCACACAGTCCCCGGCCGGGACGACATCGCCGAGGTCCAGTGGTCCGGCCGCTTCAACCCCGACAACGCCACCGAGGACGAAGTCGTCGACCTCTTCACCGGCATCTACCGCGACGGCCTCGACGCCCTCCACAAGGCACTCTCCGCCTGACACTGACACCACAGCCACGGCCACAGCCACGGCCACAGCGCCACTGAACCGCACAGCCCGGACACGCGTCACGCCTGCCCGGGCTGCGGTGCTTCGTCCCCCCTCCCCCCTCAGCAAACGGGCAGGGCAGAGCCTTCAGCGCAGCGGATCGTAAGGCGCCAGGTCGATCCCCGCATCCTCCCGCCGGGCCAACCGTGCCGCGATCGAGCCGACGTACGGGCCGACCATCAGTCCCGACGCCCCAAGACCGTTGACCACGACAAGGCCGGGCACCTGTGGCACCTCGCCGAGCAGCGGCCTGATGTCGGGGCCGACCGGGCGGAAGCCGATGCGGGTCTCCACGTGCGTGGCATCGGCGAGACCAGGGGCGACCGACAGCGCTTCGCCGAGCACTTCCGCCACCCCGGCCGCGGTGATCCGGTGGTCGAAGCCCGTATCGTCCTCGCGCGTCGCGCCGACCACTACCCGCGAGTCGTCGAAGGCCAGGAGGTAGTGCTTCGACCGTGGCAGGACGACGGGCCAGTTCACGGTGTCGACGCCCGGCAGCCGCAGGTGCATGATCTGGCCGCGTTGCGGCGCGACGCGTACGTGGACGCCGAGTGGTTCGAGCAGTTGCGGCGCCCAGGCGCCCGCCGCCACGACCACTGCGTCCGCGCCGACGAACACGTCATCGACCCGCACACCGTGCACCGCACCGTCGGCGACGATCGTGGCCGTGCCCTCGATGAGCCGAGCGCCGTGCCGCATGGCCGCGCGACACATCGCCTCGCGGACCGAACGGCCGTCCAGGCGCGCCCCTCCGGGAATGTGGATCGCCGGGCCGTCGTGTGCCAGGGGCGGGAACAGTTCGCGCGCCCGGCGCGCGCTGACCAGTTCCACCTCGCCCGCCAGCGGGGACTTCTCCGCACGCTCAGCCACGCGCCGCAGCACTTCCGTCGATTCGGCCTCGTCGACAAGACGCAGCGAGCCGACCTGCCGGTACCCGAACTCGGTCTCCCCGTCAGCGGCCAGCGCCGCCCGAAGCTCCCGGTAGTACTCCGCCCCGGCGACCGCGATGCGGTACCAGTCCTCGTCGTCCACCTCGGACGACCACGGACAGATGATGCCCGCGCCTGCCGACGTCGCGCGTCCTGGAGTCCGCGAGTCCACCAGGACCACGTCCACCCCGTTCCGCGCCAGCTCGTAACCCGCTGCCGCGCCGGCGATTCCACAGCCGACCACCACTACGCGCATCTTCCGCCCCTCTTCCATCGACTCCCCCTTCGACCGGATTCCGCTCACTTCACACCACCCATGCGCCGCTGCACCCACGGCACCAACAGGTGCATGACCACGCCTACCCCCATCACCGCGGCTCCGACCCCGGCGAAGTAGCCGATCTCGGTCCGGGGCCGGTAGAGCTGCACCAACTGCGCGTTGATTCCTCCCGCCGCGGCGGCGGCCAGGAACCACAGGCTCATCATCTGGGCCAGGAAGGCCCGCGGCGCGAGCTTGGTGGTGGCGGAGAGCCCCACCGGCGACAGACACATCGAGCCGCAGATCACGACGAAGTAGCTCGCGACGAGCCACCACGGACTGGCGGCTCCGTCCACACCATTCAGGAGACCGGGACCGCCCATCAGGACGAACGAGGCCCCGCCGAGCAGCAGTCCCGCGGCGAACTTGCGTGGTGTGGCGGGCTGCCGGTCGCCCAGCTTGATCCACAGCCAGGCGAAGGTCGGGGCCAGGATGAGGGTGGCGACCGGATTCAGCGACTGGAACCACGACGACGGCACCGCGATCCCGAACATCTCCGGGTCGGTTCGTGTGTCGGCGAACTGGGCGAGCACCGAGCCGGACTGCTCGTTGACCACCCAGTAGCACACCGCGCCGATGAACAGCGGTACGTAGGCGATCAGGCGGGACCGCTCCACGGCATGGGTGTGCGGACTGCGCAACATCATGATCAGGTACGCCACCGGCAGCAGCACCGCGAGCACCGACACGGCGTTGATCAGCGTCTCCACGGTCAGTGAGCCGAAGGGTGGACGTTCCGTCAATCGAACGGCAATGGCGCCCGGCGGCTGAAGAGCCGCACGTGCTCCGGTCCGAGTTCGGCGATGGACGTCACTCCGAGGAGCTGCATGGTCCGTTCCACTTCGGTGCGGAGTATGTGGGCCGCCCGGTCCACGCCGGCCTCGCCACCGGCCATGAGGCCGTAGAGATAGGCCCGTCCGAGGAGGACGAAGCGAGCGCCCAAGGCGATCGCCGCGACGGCATCTGCCCCGGTACGCACACCGGAGTCGATCATCACCTCCGTGTCCGCCCCGACGTCGCGGACCACGCACGGAAGCAGATGCAGCGGCGGAGCCGTACGGTCCAGCTGACGGCCCCCGTGGTTGGACAGCACGATCCCGTCGGCCCCCGCATCGACGGCGCGGCGGGCGTCGGACAGCGTCTGGATCCCCTTGATCACCAGGGGCCCGTCCCACGCTGCACGCACCCAGGCAAGGTCCTCGAACGTCGTCGTGTTGTCGTTGAACCCGGACACCTGCAGCTCGGACCGCGGCCGGCCCGGTTCTTCGTAGGTGAAGGTGTACGGCTCTGTGGTGAGGAGATTCATCCACCACTCGACCCGGTAGGACGCGTCGAGGAATGTCTTGAGGGTGAGCTGCGGTGGATAGGACATCCCGGTCCGCAGGTCCCGCAGGCGATTGCCAGAGACCGGCACGTCCACCGTGACGATCAGCGCGTCGTAGCCGTGCGCCTTCGCCTCGGCGATCATCCGGAGTGAGAGTTCGCGGTCCTTCAGCAGGTATGTCTGGAACCAGCGCCGTGCGCCCGGCTCCGCCGCCGCCAGATCCGCGATGGAGGTGGTGCCCACGGACGAGAGCGCGTACGGGATGCCTGCGCGCGACGCCGCCCGCAGCACCGCACGCTCCCCCGCGGCGTGCATCATGCGGGTGCCGCCCGTCGGGCCGAAGCCGAACGGCAGCGCGCTGGGACCGCCCAGCACGGTGGTGGTCATGTCCACGGCTTGCACATCGCAGAGGATGCCGGGCCGGAATTCCAGCTCGCGGAACGCCTCCCGCGCCCGGTCCATGCTGATCTCCTCCTCAGCCCCGCCGTCCACGTAATGGAACGGCCCGGACGGGGTACGCACCTTCGCGATGCGGCGCAGGTCCTCGATCGTGTGCGCGGCGGACAGCCGCCGCTGCACACGATCGAGCCCCTTGCTGCCCCTCAGTGCCAGGAACGGCCTGAGGTCACCCGGCCGTGGAATGCGGCGGTCCAGCCGCGGGTACTCCGGCATCCGGTCAGGATCCTTCCTTGTCAGCGGGCGATGAAGAGGGCGTCGACAAGGGTGACCTCGCCGGTCCCTTCCCTGATGAAGGCCGGGTTGAGGTCGGCTTCGACGATGAGGTCGCCCAGCTCCGCGGCCAGCGCGCTGAAGCGCACGATCACTTCGGCCAGCGGCCCGACGTCGGTCGGCTGGGCGAGCCTGCGGTACCCGGACAGCAGCCGGCCGAGGTGGGTCTGGGCGATCATGTCGAGGGCACCCTGCGGCGACACGGGCGCCAGGTCCACGGCCCGGTCGCCCACCAGCTCCGCCAGGGACCCGCCGGATCCGGCAACAACCAGAGAGCCCAGCGGCTCCTCCCGCGTGAATCCGAGGATCCCTTCGATGCTGCCGGTGACGGCCGCCTGGACCTCATATCCGTCCACCTCGGCATGCGGGAGCGCCCGCATGCGTTCGCGGATCCCGCGGACCGCCGCACGCAGCGCGTCTTCATCCTCGATGCCGACCACCACGCCGCCGACGTCCACGCGGTGCGGGACGTCCTTCGACGCGATCTTCACCACCACCGGGAACCCGCGGTCATGCGCGAACGTGACCGCCTCGTCCTCGTCCCGCGCCAACCGGGACCGGACGTACGGCAGGCCGTAGGCGGAGACGATCCGCTGGACGAGCGCGTACGGGAGCGGCCCGTGATGCACGGCGATCTCCTCCCGAAGCTCCGCGAGCAGAGCGGCGGGAACCGTCGGCCCGGTGTCCTCAGCCGCGGACCGCGGCACCGTGCCCAGCGTGTTCGTTGCGGCCAGGGCGGGTTCCAGGCCACGCAGGATCGTCACGTTCGTGCCGGCCGTCAGTTCCGCGAGGAGCGGATGGACCGGGGACGCCGTGCTGGACACCAGCACCACGGGCTTCGCGGACGGCCTCGCACCGTCCACGATCTGCCGCATGTGCTCCAGATAGTCGTGCCGTGGGGTGAGCGGCAGCTTCTCCTGGGCGTCCTGCACGACGACGATGGCGTCGACGGCGGGGTCCTCACCGACCGCTTCGACCGCCAGCGCCGTCCGGCGGGCCTCCTCGTCGATGCTGGCGCCGATGTCGACGGGGTTCTCCCCGGTGGTCCCCGGAAGCGCGGCCCTGACGCGCTCCACGGTGGCCGGGGCGAAATCGGCGATCGTCGCGCCCACCTCGGTGGCGATGTCGCACGCGAGCGCGCTCTGCCCGCCCGAGATGGACATGACCGCGAGCCGGTTGCCGCCCACGGGCCGCGAGCCGAGGCCCGAGTACAGCTGCAGGGTGGTCACCAGTTCGTCGTAGTCGCGGACCAGCGGCACACCGAGCTGCCGGAAGAGGGCCCGGTACGCGTCGTACCCGGTGACCAGGGCGCCGGTGTGTGCCTGGGTCGCCCGGCCGCCGGCCGACGTGCGCCCGACCTTGACGGCCACGATCCGCTTGCCCGCGGCCTGCACCCGCCGCACCGCCGCCCGGAACTTCTCCGGCTCCTTCAGCGACTCGAGCACCAAGCCCACGGCCGCCGTCTCGTCGTCGTCCGCCAGCCAGGAGAGGTAGTCGGCGGCGGACAGGGAGAGCTCGTTCCCGCTGGAGATCACGCGGGAGAACCCGAGGTCCGAGGTGGTGGTCACCGAGATCGCAGCGGATCCGGACTGTGTCACGAGGGCGACGTTCCCGGTGTGGAAGTCGCCCCGGATGTGGGCGGTCCACAGTGGGGCGGCGTCGGCGGCGCTCAGCGTGCCGAGGCAATTGGGGCCGTTGACCACGATCTGCAGCTCCTCCAGGACCGACCGCAGCCCGGCGAGCTCCTCCTCGGAGAACCCGGCGGCCGGCAGCACGGCGGCGGGACAGCCGCGGGCCGCGAGTTCGCGGAGCACCCCCGCGGCGCGGGAGGCGCGCACACTGACCACCGCGACGTCGACGTCGTTGGGCAGCTGCGCGACAGCCGGCACCGCCGGATACCCCTCGAGCACGTCGGCGCGCGGATGCACGGGGATGACCATGCCCGCGAAGCCGAAGGTGCGGAGGTTCCGCAGCACCTGGTTGCCCAGGGTGTGACGCTCCGGCGAGGCGCCGATCACGGCGATGGTCTTCGGCCTCAGCAGCCCGGTGATGCCCCGGGTGATCTTCGCAGCGGCATCCTTCTCGAAATCCACGGTGGCGGTCATTCGGTCCCCAGCACCCGGCAGGCGTTGCTGTACAGCCACTTCTCTTTGACCGACTCCTTGAGGGGCAGCGCCAGGTATTCGTCGATGATGTCCTCCATGGACATGCCGAGCAGGCCCCAGGAGAGCCCCACCATGACCTTGTCCTGGATCAGGGTGTTGCCGAATTGCATGAACTGCTCCCAGCCGGACCCGGGCTGGCCGAGGTACTTGGGTCGGTGCGCGGCGGTGTCGCAGAACAGGTTCGGGTGGCGACGCAGCAGGCCCACCATGTCGTTGATCCACGGCCAGCCGCTGAGGCCCGCGATGATGGTCAGCTCGGGGAAGTCCATGGCGATCGTGTCGAGGTGACGGGGGTGGGCCAGGTCGTAGGGCCGGTCGTTGGCGTAGGGCATGGAGGTGTAGATGCGCACCGGGATCCCTAGTTCCACGGCCTTCGCATACAGGGGGTAGTACCGGCGGTCGCTCGGCGAGACGACGTCGTACAGGGCCGCCACGGAGAGGCCGCCGATGCCCTCCTCGCGGACCAGCCGCTCGAGCTCGCGGACTGCCCGCATGCCGTCGTAGGGGCTCAGGTGGGCGAAGCCTATGAACCGGTTCGGGAACGCCTGGACCACTTCGGCGGTGACCGCGTTGGACGCCGCCGCCACCACGCTCTTGACCACGCCGGCCTGGTCCATGAGTTTCACCAGCTCAGCGGCCCGTTCGGCCGGCGGGCGGGTGTCACTCACGGCGTTCACGGCCGGTGCGTCCGGGGTGTCCGAGCGAGTGAAGATGGTGTCGTAATTGGACCAGCCGTACCCCTGCGGGTTCGGCAGGCGGTCCGGTCCGGCGGGGCCCCTCTGCCCGGTTCCCGGGTGCTCCCCGTCTCCACCGGGGAGCACGGTTTCAAGGTCGATGACACGCATGTGGGTTTTCCTTACTGGTTCGGTGGTGTTCAGGCGGCCGGTGCGGGTGCCGGCGCGGTGAAGACGATCTTGAGCTGGCCGGGTCTCGGGTTGACGGCTCGTTCGTAGGCGCCGTTGATGTCGTCCGGCCCGACGACGTCGGTGACGTAGGCGGAGGCCAGCCGCGGGTGCCGGGCGAGGTATTCGCCGGCTGCGGCGAGCCAGCGGCGGCGGTCTCGCGTGAGGCCGGAGCGCAGGGTGAGGTCCTTGGCAAGGAAGCGGTCCATGTTGAGCGGGTAGATCTGCTCGTCGGGAATGCCGAAGTAGTAGATCTGCCCGCCGTGAGCCACCGCCTCGACGGCGTCGTTGAGGGTGGCGGTCTGGTGCCCGATCGCCTCGACCACGATGTCCGGGCGCTCCTCCTCGGTGAGGGCGCGGGCCCACCGGTCGGCGGACGCCCACACCATCTCATCGACCCCGAAGTCGGCGGCGGCGTCCCGGCGGTCCACCCGGTCCACGCCGATGACCCGCGCCGCTCCGGCGGTCTTGAGCACGTGGCTGAACAGGACCCCGATCGGTCCCTGGCCCATGACTGCGGCGGAGCGGCCCGTGACGGCGCCCAGCCGGTCCACCGCGGCGAGCACGCACGCGAGGGGCTGCAGCATGATGGCCTCCTCGGCCGCCAGGCTCCCGTCGAAACCCGTCAGGCCCTCGCCACGGGTGACGACGTACTCGGCGATCGCGTCGTAGTTGGTCGCCCAGCCGACCACGGTCTCGCCGGGGCGCACGTCCTGGTGTTCGGAGGCGACCACCACTCCCACCACCTCGTGCCCGGGGAATCCCGCCGAGCCGGGGAGATGGGTGTGCTGTGGGGCGTCGATCTGCCGCATACCTCGGAAGAACTGAAGGTCGCTCCCGCAGATCCCGCCCACAAGAGTCCGGAGCAGCACGTCACCGGGCCCGAGATCCGCCTGGTTGGGCTCCGGTGCGTCGTACGGCGCGAAGCGTTGCGGCGCCACCAAGCGCATCGCCCACATTCAGATCATCCCGTCCGGGCTGATGCGGATGTCGATGAGCAGCGGACCGCTCCGTTCGGCGATGGCGCTCTTGATGCCGTGCAGCTCGTGCAGGGTGGTGACGGTGACGCCGGTGCCGCCGAGCGCCGTCGCCACGCCTTCGAAGCCGGGCCAGTCGAAGAGGGTCAGGTCCCGGTTCTTCCCCAGGTCCCGGAACTGGACCTCCTCCGCGCCGTAGCAGCCGTCGTTGAGGACCACGCAGATCAGGTCCCTGCCGTAGCGGACGGCCGTGTTGAACTCGGTGAGCCCGGTCATCATGAAGCCTCCGTCGCCGCAGATGAGCAGCGTGGGCCGCTCGGGACGGGCGAAGCTCGCACCGATGGCGGTGCCCATACCGATGCCCACGGCACCGTAGCTGGCGCCGTAGATGTAGGAGCGGGCGTCGGGCGCGTGGACCCGACGGACGGTCTCCTCCATGAACCGCCCCACATCCACGGCGAGGGTGCGGTCCACAGGCACCACTTCGTCGATGACGGACAGGGCGGTGCGGAGGTCGACGACGCCGTCGCCACTGCTGTCGCGGTATCCGTCGTCGCGGAGTCCGGCAAGGAGGCCGGCGGCCTCTTCGTGGAAGCGGGTGGGGGCGATCTCGGCGAGGTCGAGGAAGCCCACGATCGCCTGGGCCACGTCCGCGGCGTCACCGGCGATCACGGCGTCGACGTCCAGGTTCGCGCCGAGGCGGGCCGGGTCGGCGTCGCATTCGATGACGGCCTTGCCGCGGAAGAGCGCGCCGCGCTCGGTGGTGAGCTTGGACAGGCTCGCGCCGAGGGCGATGATGCAGTCCGCGCGGTCGATGACCGTGGAGCCTTCGGGGCTGGCGAGGCCGCCGCAGATGCCGATGGAGCGGGGGTCTCCGCGGAACAGTTCCTTGGCGCGGAGGGTGGTCGCGACGGGTGCGCCGATGCGGTCCGCGAGCGCGAGGATGCTGTCCCCGGCGCCGCTGAGCACCGCGCCGTGGCCGGCCAGGATGAGCGGTCGGCGGGCGAGGCTGATGATGCCGAGTGCCGCGTCCATCTCGTCCTCGTCGAGGACGGCGGGTGGCACCTCGGCCGCGCCTTCCGGTGTGCGGTACAGGACGTCGTCGTGCTGGATCTCCACCGGGACGTTGAGGACGATGGGGCGCCGCTCACGGCGCGCACGGTGGAGCGCGTTCGCGACGTCGTGGAGCACTGAGTGGCGGGATTCGACGGCGATGAAGCCGGCGCCGGTGGGCGCGATGTACTCCGCCTGTTCGATGTACTGCTTGTTCTCCACGTCCCGGGTGTCGCCGGCGAGGAGGACCAGGGGTGTCCCGGCGCTGACGGCGTCGCGGAGGGCGGTGATGGTGTTGGTCAGACCTGGGCCCTGGGTGACGGTGGCGACGCCGACTCCCCCGCCGGCCTGGGCGTAACCGTTCGCCATGGTGACGGCTCCGAATTCGTTCGCCGTGGCCACGTAGTTCAGGCCGAGCTCGTGAACGAAGTGGTCGATGATCAGGAGGTTCCCCTCCCCCATCAACCCGAAGATCGTGTCCACGCCGTGGTCGGCGAAGGCCTTCGCCACGGCTGCGCTGAGTTTCACGCTGATGCCCTCCTCTCACTCATCGCGCGGGCCAGGAACGCCCTGGTGCGCTCTTCCTTGGGGTTGGACAGGACCTCGGACGCCGGCCCTTGTTCCACGACCTTCCCATCGCTCATGAACGTCACCGTGTCCGCGACGTCCTGGGCGAAGCCCATCTCATGGGTGACCACCACCATGGTCATGCCGTCCCGGGCCAGCTGTTTCATGACGGAGAGGACCTCGCCCACCAGTTCAGGGTCCAGGGCGGAGGTGGGCTCGTCGAAGAGCATCAGCTTGGGGTCCATGGCGAGGGCCCGGGCGATGGCGATGCGCTGCTTCTGGCCGCCGGAGAGCTGGGCCGGGTACGCCCACACCTTGTCGCTGAGGCCCACCCGTTCCAGCAGCTCGTAGGCGCGGGCCTTCGCCTGCGCCGCCGGGACTTTCCGGACGCCGCGGGGCGCTTCGATGATGTTCTCCAGGACGTTCTTGTGCGGGAACAGGTTGAAGTTCTGGAACACCATGCCGATCTGCTCGCGATTGCGGCAGACCTCGGCGTCGCGGAGTTCGTGGAGGCGCCCGTCCACCTCCCGGTAGCCGACGATCTTGCCATCCACATAGATGCGGCCGGCGTTGATCTTCTCCAGGTGGTTGATACAGCGCAGGAAGGTGGTCTTGCCGGAGCCGGAGGGTCCGATGATCACGGAGACCTCGCCGCGCTGCACTTCGAAATCGACGCCGCGGATGATCTCCAGGGGGCCGTACCGCTTGTAGACGCCGGCGGCTTTCACCATGGGGCCGTCGTGGCGCTCTGTGGAGGGGGCCGCGGATGTGTGCGTGCGGAACATCATGGGGGTCCTCTCTCAGGCCTTCGGCGGAAGCTGGTGCATGCCGGGGTGGAAGTCGCCGAGCATCCGGCGGAGCCGCTGGAGCGGGGTGAGGGGTTGATTCCGCACGGAGCCGCGCGAGTAGCGGCGTTCCACGTAGTACTGACCCACGGTCAGGATGGACGTGACCACCAGATACCAGAGGCTCGCGACGATCAGCAGCGGGATGGTGTCGTAGGTGGAGGCGTAGATCAGCTGGACGGAGTGCAGGAGTTCGACGACAGTGATGACGCTGGCCAGGGAGGACATCTTGAGCATGCCGATGGTCTGGCTGCCGGTGGGCGGGATGATGACCTTCATGGCCTGGGGCAGGATGATGCGGAACATGGCACGACGGCGCGTCATGCCCAGGGACTGGGCGGCTTCCTCCTGGCCTTCGTCCACGGAGAGGATGCCGGCCCGGACGATCTCGCACATGTACGCGGCCTCGTGGAGGCCCAGGCCGAGCAGGGCCGCCAGGAACGGGGTGATGAAGGTGTTGGCGTCCAGGGAGACGAAGACCGGGCCGAACGGGATACCGACGTCGATCTTCGGGAACATGTAGCTGAGGTTGTACCAGAACAGGAGCTGGACCAGCACGGGGGTTCCGCGGAAAAACCAGATGTAGAGGGCGCTGGCGCCGGAGAGCATCACGTTGCTGGAGAGGCGCATGACGGCGAGGATGACACCGCCGATGATGCCGATGGCCATGGCGGCCACGGTGAGCTCCAGGGTCATGAGCAGGCCGTTGAAGATGTTCGGGGACAGGAAGTACTGGCCCACCACCTCCCAGCCGAAGCGGGTCTGCATCAGATCGCCGCGCTGGATCTTCTCGAATCCCAGCGTGTACACGCCCCAGGCGGCGATGAGGGTGAGCACCACCACCGCCACCCATCGCCCGGGGCGGGGAACCGGGACCGGCTTCTCATCGATGAAGGTGGGCCCGGCGACAGGCCTGGTCTTCTCCTGGGGATCCGTCATGATCCCGGCTCCTTCCGGCATCTTCTGCTCCTGTTCAGTCAGCGTGAGTCGGCTGCGTTGGGCCCGGCTCAGCTGGCGGATCCCGTGTCGTTGATGGCCGGCTGCTTGATCATGATGGGTGAGACGCCCCAGTCGTCGAAGATCTTGGCGTAGGAGCCGTCGGCCATCATCTCCTCCAGGGCCTTCTGGATGGCCTTGTCCAGGCCGGAGCCCTTCGGAACGGCGATGCTGCTGGGGATGTTGGCGGCGATGGTGGAGCCGGTGAGCTTGAACTGGCCATTGGTCTGCTTGATCAGGTAGTTGATGGTCTCCTGGCTGTCGAAGCCGACGTCGGCGCGGCCGCTGCCGACGGCGAGGGTCTCTTCGCTGCCGTTGCCGAAGGTGAGGACCTTGACGGCGGGTTTGCCGTCGGCTGTGCACTTCTTGGACTGGTCCTCCAGCATGGTCTGCAGAGTGGTGCCGAGCTGGACGGCGACGCCGGCACCGCAGAGGCTGTCCAGCCCGTCGTAGCTCTTGGAGGACTTGTTGCTGGTGAAGAGGGTGGAGCCGATCTTGGCGTAGGAGACGAAGTCGGCCTTCTCCAGGCGTTCCTTTTTGGCGTACATGCCGGCCTGGCCCACGTCGATCCGGCCGGAGGCGAGGCCGGGGATGATGGTGTCGAAGCCGGCGTTCTCCAGTTCCAGGGTGATGCCGAGCTTCTGGCCGATGCCCTTGATGAGGTCCGCCTGGTAGCCCAGGATCGTCTTGCCGTCCTTGTCGATGTACTCGCCGGGAGGGGTGGAGGCGTCCAGGCCGATCACCAGCTTGCCCTTGTCCTTGTACTTCTGCGGGAGCAACTCGGCGGCCTTGCCGGCCTTGGAGGGATCGGCGGGTGAGATGTTGCCGTTGGCGGAGGCGCCGGCGGTGGAACCACCCGAGGCGGCGCCGGAGGCGGAGGGGCTGCTGGTGACGCCGGCGCTGGAGCCGCAAGCGCTCAGCGTGAATGCGACGGCGATCCCGGCGGCGCCGAGGACGGCGGCTCGCAGCCTGGTCGGGTGCACGGGTGGGGTGTCCTGGGTCTTGAACAGCATGCGATGAACTCCTTCGGTCGCGCACGTGGCTGAGAGGTGACGGTGTGGACGGTGTGGTGGTGTGAGGCCGCGGCTGGCGGCGGGTCTGACGAGGTCCACCGAGGATCCGATTTCTCATCGCTTGATCACCTAGGCGGAGATCGGATTGTCCATGAGGCCAGGCTCGGCGCGACTGGCGTTCGCTTGGCGCAGCCAATTGGCCTGCAACTACGTGTGAGCGCGATGCTTTTCGGGGCGAAGAGTGCCCTGAGGTAGTGGTCCACCTGGATTCCTCCTGTCCTCACTGACTCACGTGGCTGACCTGGTTTTTCAGTCGCGGCCTGCGTCAGCGGGAAGTTGGAGGGACTGCGGTTCGAGGTACTCGGCCATGCCGTGCACGCCGAGTTCGCGGCCGTAGCCGGAGTGCTTGAACCCCCCGAAAGGGGCGGCGGGGTTGAAGGAGCCGCCGTTGACGTCGACCTGTCCGGTGCGGATGCGCCGGGCGACCCGTACGGCGTGGTCCGTGTCGTGTGCCCAGACCGACCCACCGAGTCCGTACCGTGTGCCGTTCGCGATCTCGATGGCCTCGGCTTCGTCCCGGTAGCCGATGATGGACAGGACAGGGCCGAAGATCTCGTCCTGCGCGAGGGTGGACGCCGGATCGACGTCGATGAAGATCGTGGGTCGTACGAAGTAGCCGCCGTCGCATCCGTCGGGAGACGTTTCCCCGCCCGCGAGGAGTCGGGATCCGTCGCTGAGGCCCGCGCGGATGAACGCTCGTACGCGTTCCCGCTGCTGGTCACTGATCACAGGGCCCATCCGGGTCCTGTCCTCCGTCGGATCGCCCACGGTGTGCTTTGCGGCGGCCGCCTGTGCCCGGATCGCGCCGATGGTGCCGGACTGCAGGGACCGGCGCCTGATCTGCTCCGGTCTCAAGGTGGCGGCGGTGGCCATGGGATCTCCGTTGATCGGGGACGGAACGGGGCGACTCAGGGACTGGAGGGAGGAAGAGAGCGAGGCGGGCGGCGTGTCGGACCAGGTCAGGCGCGGGGGGCGCTCGCGTAGTGGTCGGTCCACGTCAGCGGGACGCCGGCGTACTTGGCGGCACGGACGTCGCCGGAACGGGCATGCCCCTCGAACAGCTCGACGCGGGCGGCCCGGCCGCACAACTCTCCCAGCGCCGCGGACGACTTCGGGTCGCGGACCTCCTGGTACGTGGCGGTTCGCAGGTACATGCCCACCCACAGGCCACCGGTGTAGCGTGCCGCGCCACGGGTCGGCAGGACGTGGTTGGTGCCGATGACCTTGTCGCCGTAGGACACGCAGGTGCCCTCGCCGAGGAAGAGGGCGCCGTAGGCGTGCATCTTGTCCAGGGCCTCTCGGGGGTTCTCGGTGAGGACCTGGACGTGCTCGTAGGCGAAGGAGTCGGCAATGCGGTAGGCCTCGTCGAGGTCGTCGGCCAGGATGATCTGGCCGTGGTCACGCCAGGCGGGGCCGGCGATGTCGCCGGTCTGCAGTCCGGGCAGGATCTCCTCGATGTGCTGCTGCACGGCGGTGGCGACGCGCTCGCTGGTCGTGATCAGGACGGCGGGCGAGTCCGGGCCGTGCTCCGCCTGGGAGAGCAGGTCGACCGCGGCAACGAACGGGTCGGCGGTGTCGTCGGCGAGGACCAGGATCTCGGTCGGACCGGCGAACAGGTCGATGCCGACCTCGCCGAACAGCTGACGCTTGGCCTCGGCCACGTAGGCATTGCCGGGGCCGGCCAGCATGTCCACGGGCGTCATGGTCTCGGTGCCGACGCTCATCGCGGCGATGGCCTGGACGCCGCCGAGGATGTGGATCTCGTCCGCGCCCGCGAGGTGCATTGCGGCGACAGTGGCGGCGGGGATCTCGCCGCGGATCGGCGGGGTGCAAGCGACCACGCGCGGCACACCGGCGGCCTTGGCGGTCACGATGGTCATGTGCGCGGAGGCGGTCAGCGGGTAGCGGCCGCCGGGGATGTACGCGCCGACGGACCGGATCGGCACGTGACGGTGGCCGAGGAAGACGCCGGGCTCGGACTCGATCTCGATCTCGGACATCGACGCGCGCTGGGACTCGGCGAACCGGCGGACATTGGCCTGGACGGTCTTGATGTCCTCGATGACCTGCGGGTCGAGGCCGTTCATGATCTCGGTGAGCTGTGCCTCGTTCAGCCGGAAGGACTCCGGCTCCCAGCGGTCGAAGCGCGCCGAGAGCTCACGGACCGCTTCGTCGCCGCGGCTGCGGACGTCGGCGATCAGCTCGCGGACGGTCCGCCCGACAGCGTCGTTGCCCGACGGGGCGGTGGACGGGCTGACAGCGGCCTTGATGGTACGGGACACGCCGAGCTCCTCACTCGTCGATGGATACGTATCCATTGGATACGTATCCACAGCATGGGAGACGGATGGGCCGATGGTCAAGAGGTGATTCAAGAGCGGTTCAGAAACCGTTCACGCACGGAAGGCACGGACGATCCGCACGCCCAGGGATCGGGCGCGCCGCGGAATCAAGCGCTATGGGATCAGGCAGGTTCAGGATCGAGCGGGAGGCGCCGTGGTGGAGCGTCCGACGAACTCCACCGGCAGGACCTCGTGCCGATGCGGCAGGTCGGGGGTCTCCAGCCGGTCCAGGAGCAGCTCCACGCCCACCTGCGCGATCCGCTCCAGCGGCTGGCGCACCGTCGTCAGGTCGATGCGCTCCCACGCAGACAGCGGCACGTCGTCGCAGCCCACCACGCTCAGCTCGCCCGGCACCGCGACGCCCGCCGCCGCGGCCGCGTTCAGCGCGGCGTACGCCATCACATCGTTGTGGCAGAACAGTGCCGTGGGAGGCTCGGCGCTCACGAGCAGGGTGCGCACCGCCTCGTACGCGGTGGCGTAGTCGTAGGCTCCGTCGATCTCCGTGAGAGTGACGCCGTCCGCGGCCCCGACCCTGCGACGGAAGGCGAGACCGCGCTGCTGGGCGGTGCTCGCCCCGGCCAGGCCGCACACCATCGCGATCCGGCGGTGCCCCAGGTCCAGCAGATGCTCGGCCGCGAGTTCGCCGGCAGTGGGGTTGTCGGCCTCGACCTGATCGGCCGGGAAGTCCTCGAGCGTGCGGTGACACAGGACCACCGGGATCCCGTGACCGACCATCCGATGCGCGAGGGGCTCCCCCTCGACCGCTGACGTGAACACGACTCCGTCGACGCCTTCGCGGCGCAGCAGCGCCAGCCCCTCCTCGGCCGACATCACATCGGTGACCAGCGACAATCGCAGGCCGCGCTCATGCAGAACGCTCTCCATCGCCTTGACCATCACCGGATAGAACGGATTCGTCAGGTCGCGGATCACCACACCGATCAGCCCCGAGCGCGCGCCCACGAGACTCCGCGCCGCCTGACTGGGCTGGAAGTCGTACTTGGCGACCACCTCAAGCACCCGGCGTCGGGTCTCCGGAGCCACGCTCCCGCCGTTCAGAACACGCGAGACCGTCGACTGCGCGACACCCGCCTCCCGCGCAATCTGCACGCTCGTGACAGTGGGCCGCCGTGCCATGGATCCCTACCTCCGGGTTGTGTCGAGGCAAGAATACGTATCCCTGTCGGACGTTCGCTCCCACATCCACGCACCGGGCCTGAACGCGCCGCGGAAGCTGTCGACAAACTCATTCTGCAGTAAGGGACTTGAGGGGAAAGGCCACCGTCGACCGTAGTGCTGCGGCCGTCGGCAGGTGACCGGGAGGAAGAGGGTCATTGCTGGCCGGCGAAGCGAGCCGGTTGCAGGGCCGGGAGACGCGTGCGGCCGATCAGGCGTCCGGGGCGGAAGTCCGCCAGGAGGTCGTCGGGCTCGGCAGTGAACAGCTCCTGTGCGGCGAGCCTGCCGAGAAGGGGGCCGAGGGTGATGCCGCTGTGGGTGGCCAGGGTGTATACGCGGGCGTTGTCGCCGAGGAATCCCGCGACCGTGAGACCGTCGACACGCAGGGATTCCAGTCGCGCTCCTGCGGTTCCGGCGAGCAGGTCGGTGAGGCGGCGGCACAGTTCGCCGGCGTGCTGGCCGTCCACGGCGGGCGGGGCCGCCGGGTCGGCGTCCGCGTCCAGGTCGAGGCCCTGCACGATCAGGCGGCCGGCGCCGTCCGGGCGGACGTTGAGCCGTGGTGTGGTGAGCACTCGGTCAAGGCAGGCTGGGAGCGGGTTTGTGTAGCCGAGCAGGCCCACCGTGGCCGTGCCCGCGGCATCGGGGTCGGCCACGGGGATGCGGTGACCGGCCGCCGCTGTGAGGGCCTCGGTCCAGCGGCCAGCCGCGACCACAACCGCGTCGGCCAGCGCTGAGTGAGCGCGGCCAGATGCCCATTTGGTGGGTGGCTACGGGGTCGGATCGCAGCTGTGCTTGAGCTCGGCATCGTCTATGTCGAGAGCTGCGAGGCCGACGGACTTGGCCCGCCAGGAAAGCTCCCTCTCAGCTTCTGCGTCATGCTCGTCGCCTGTAATCCGGATGTCTCCGATCATCGGCGGATGCTATGGGCGCCCTCAGGCCGGGACCACCGGGTTTCTCCGCTCCGCGGCGCGTCGTCATGCCGGGTCATCGACGAGCCCAGATAAGGATGGCGGCCAGGTGGAGTGCGGCCTGATACGCGATGGCGAGCTTGTCGGTCCGCATCGCGAGGCCGCGCCACTGCTTGAGCCGGGCGATGCACCGCTCGACGGTATTGCGCTCCTTGTACGTCTCGGCGTCGAAGCCAGGCGGGTGGCCTCCGGCGCGGCCTCGGCGCAAGCGGTGGCCGACCTGGTCTGCGGAATGACGGCTCGGATACCTCGGCGACGGAGATGCCCGCGGATGGCTCGGGACGAGTGGGCGCGATCCGCGAGGATGAGCGCGGGCCGGGTTCTTGGTCTGCCGACCCCGCTTCGCGGAATCCGGATTCCGGCCATGACCGCCTCGAAGGCCGGCGCGTCACCAGCCTGGCCCGTAGTGACGTGGATGGCGAGAGGACGGGCCCTGCTGTCGCTGGCCAGATGGACTTTCGTGCTCAGGCCGCCACGAGAGCGTCCCAGCGCGTGGTCGTCGGGCTCTGACCGGTTTGACGCCCCATCGATCATGTTGCCGCAACCCTCGGCAGCCGCGTCAGAGCACCGACTCGAGCGACCGGCGTCAAGATCCTGTGCACCCCGCCTGCTGACCCCCACCAGGGCGGATGAGGATTTCGGCAAGGGCAGCGCCGAAACGACGGAAGCGGCCGCCCCACCCACATGCCACCCGCCGTCATCAGGAGCCGCATTGAGACAGCGTGATCATTACGCGCTGCCAGACGTGGGTCTGGGTCATTCCCGCTGGTCAGTGCCCTCATCGCTTGATGCGGCCACGGATGGCGAGGACAGCGAGGCCGAGCAGGACGGGTTCGGTCAGGCGGGAGGTCATTTCGGTGTAGGTGCCGGCGGTGGTGAGGTCCTGGTCGGAAGACCGGAAGATCACCGAGTTGACCACCACTCGCAGGCTTCCCTCGAAACGCTTGGTGGAGAGGCGCTCGTGGAGGGCGTTCGTGGGGTTGACCGGGTCGGGCTTCCCGGGGGGCAGCCGAACCTGCCGGCCGGACAGGCTGCCGCCGGTCTCCGGCTTCCAACTGTCGGCGGGCAGACCCCAGAGCATCATCGCAAGCAGTGTGCCGGTCATCGCGAGCAGCAACCACACCATGGCGCGCGTTGCGCGCAGTCCGTATCCCGAAAGTGCCCAGTACGCGGCAAGGAGAGCCCGTTCGGCGCGCGGCCGGTCGTGATCGTGGCGGCGCATCTCCATCTCGCCGTAGTAGAAGTCTGCCGCGTCCGGCTCGTTCTTGCTGTCCTCGAATGCCTTGCGCAGCGCCCGGTAGACGGGGGCGAGCTGCGCGGGCCCCACATGTTCTGTATGCCCGGTGTCGGGGATGGCCTGCTGCCAGCCTGGAACAGCGGTGGGCTGACGGGCGCGCCAGTAGTGTTCCTCGGCGAGGGTACGGCGCTGGGTGAACCGCTGAGGGCGGAGTCGCCGCCATTGCGTGCGGGCCGGGACGGTGGCGAAGGTGCAGTTGCCTTCCAGGCGGATCTGGTCGAGGTGGACGGTCCCGGTGAACTGGCACTGCGTCAGGTCGATGTCGGCGAGTACCAGATGGGCGGCGTCTACCCCGCGCAGGGAAACGATCCGCACTCCGGAGCCGGTTGTGCCGGCGATGGGATCCTCCGGGACGACGGAGCCGCGAGCTCCGCGGGAGTGGCGAAAGTGGGCTTGCTCGGCGGCGATGCTCAGGGGGTATTCGAAGACGGCATGTGCGAAGTCGACGTCGGCATGGCGCAGTCGCAGCGCGGCGGTTGATTCCCAGCGCGTCCGGTGACAATCCAGACGCCTGGCTGCGATCGACAGCGTCACCGGCCCGCTGAACCTCGCCCCCGACAGGGACACCGTATTCCCGCAGACCAGCGGCCCCAACTCCCCCGCTCGCTCGAACACCGCCGCACCGAAATCGACGTCTTCGGTGAAACTGGTCGACTCGAAATCGGCGATGTCAGTGAAGATCGCCGATCTGAAATCGGCGGTGCCTGCGAAGGTGGCCGACTCGAAATCGGCGGCGCCGGTGAAGGCAGCCAGGTGGAACCGGGCTGCGCCATTGAAAGTGGCCGACCCGAAATTGGCGGTGCCCGCGAAGGCGGCCGACCGGAACTGAGCGGTGCCGGCAAAGGTGGCCGAGGCGAACCGGGCGTCGCCGTTGAAGGCGGCGGACCCGAATTCTGCGGTACCGGTGAAGGTGGCTGCCCGGAACCCGGCGTCGGTGAACGTGGCCGAGATGAACACGGCGGCGTCGGTGAAGGTAGCCAGAAGGAACCAGGCTTCGCCGGTGAAGGTGGCCGAGTGGAACCGGGCGGCGCCGTTGAAGGTGACTGACTCGAACCCGGCAGTGCCGGTGAAGGTGACCGAGTCGAACTGAGCTTCGCGGATGAAGGTGGCCGACTCGAACCAGGCGTTGCCGGTGAATATGGCCAAGTGGAACCGGGCGGTGCCCGTGAAAGTGGCCGATTCGAAATCGGCATTGCCGGTGAAGGTGGCCGACTCGAAGCGGGCGTCGCCGAGGCGTGGGTGGTCTGTGGTGGGGTCGCTGAGGGCGTTGAGTAGTTGGTCGAGCAGTTGGTCGGTGAAGCTCGTGCCCCGGTAGTCGATGTCGTCGCCGGCGTTCAGGCTCGCGAGGTGGGTGTCGCGGTCGAGGCCGGAGAGGTGTACGAGGCAGGATGAGTGCGGGTCGACAGAGCGTCCGATGCAGCCGGCGCGGTCCCCGTTGGTGACGCCGTCACCGCAGTACGGCCAGTCCGGAACGACAGGGGCTGGGGTAGATGCCATACGGGTGAGTACACCGCCTGTCCACCGTCCGTTGCGAGGCGGCCTCCGTAAAACGCCTGCGCGCCCTGAATTGCCCAGTGGTCCGGGAAGCCGGGTGAGGACCCTGGACACTCACCCGGAAAGCTCGCCCCGCCACTGCCGTGGCCACTGCCCCGACGGCGGCGGAGCTCCTTCGATTCCGAGGTCACGCCGCGCGCTCTCGTAGAAGGCATCACGCGCCGCACTCGCCAGCCGATGGGCCTTGGTCCACATCTCGGCGTCGACCGGCCCCTCCCGTACGAGCGCCTCGACGGTCCAGATCGTTTCGTGCCAGCGTCGTGCCGCCGCGATCGTCGCCGCGTCCCCGACGAGCAGGACGGACTCCCACTCCGTCGCACGGCGGGACTCCGCTTCGGCGAGCAGAGGCAGACCGTCGGCCGGCTGCAACGGATCCGCCACGTCCGCGAATCCGAGGGAGGCGGCGATGCGCTGGGCAACGCGAAGCTGCGCCTTGAGGGCATTGGCGTAACGGCCGTATGTCTCGAAGCGCTTCTCGTCCCACCGCTCCTCCCGCTGCCGCTTCCACCGCCGACGCTCGGTCGAGCTCTGCACGGCGTAGGAGCCAAGTGAGCCGACCACGACGCCTATCAGAGCGGGTAATTGATCCAATAGCGCCATGTTCTCCCCCTGGCCGGTTTGATGCCGCACGCTCATCGCTCCGCGGCCGACAGCCCCCTACCCACGTTCGGGCATGGAGCACCTCGGCTCGGTGGGATGCCGGAGGGTTCGCGCCCTGCATCCCGGTGGTAACTAATGCCGCCACGATCGAGCCGACTGCGAGCGGCCCCGCGCCCCAGCGGATCGTGTCCGCCGCCCAGCCCGGCTCCCCGCCGGTCGGGCAGCCGTGGCCGCACGTGGCAGCGGAGCCCTGGTGGCGAGGTGAGGTCTGTCTATGCGGTGAGCAGACGCCAGGGCTGGTCGCGGGCGTCGAGTGGTGAGCCGTCGACGATGCGCGCGGTCCGGCTGGAGGGTTCGAGCATGATCGTGGCGAGCGTGGCCCAGCGCTGGCCGAGGGGAAGGGACATGTCCGGCCGACAGCACAGCATTGGCTGGCCGGGTTCCGAGGTGAGGAACTCGAGCAGCTCGGTTGCGTGCCGTGGCTGCGGGCGCTCGGTGAAGCGGGAGGCCACGAGGTCGTGGCGCGCGCCGGAATCGGGCTGGTAGAGCTCGTTCTTCTCGGCGGCCCGCGGCACCGGGCTCAGGAAGTGGTTGGTGCGGATGATGGTGCCGTCGGTCGGTTCGACGACGAACACGCCGACGGGGGTGATATCGGTGGTGATGGCCGTCGACAGGTCGAAGAGGGTGAAGGAGCTGGAGGCGCTGACCGGTGCGGCTCGGACGATGTCGAGTGCCTCGGTGACCGATGCGGCTTCTTCGAGAACGGTGGCGGCGAGGAGGTGCACGGGGACGCCGCCGACGCCGTCCTGCCGGTGTCCGAGAATGTTGAAGTGCAGCGCGAGACCGGCACTGTTGATTCCGATCTTGCCGAGGATGCCGTGCTCCGTCACCCCGACGACGTCGTGACGACCGCCCCGTACTTCGTGGGTGTGCCAGTGCGTGGCGAGTTCCACGTGCCAGTCCCAGGTCTGTGCCCCGAAGGTGCGCGGACCGCCCGTGTCCGTCCCGGGGCACCGGGCGATGGTGGAGCATTCACCCGGGCGTCCCTCGTCGCTTTGCGCGAGGATCTCCGTGCGGGCGTTGAGAGCGGCGATCCGCCACGGGTCCACTCCGGCGCCGGCGGCGATGCCGTCCATCTCCTCTCGCAGCCGGGGGCGGAATGCGCTGACCGCGTCCGCCGAACGGAGCGCGTCCTCACGGACCTTGTCCTCGGTCAGGCCGGCGAGGCGGAAGAGTCGGTCGTAGACGTCGAGGCCGCCGGGAAGGGTGCCGCGGAGCCGGGCGCCGCGTTCTTGGCCGCGCGCGAAGGGATCGGCCGCGCTGACGGTGATGTGCTGTCGTTCGGTGTTCATTTCTTCCTTGTGTGTTCCGTTGCTCAGCCGTGCTGAACACGGCCGTCGACGACCGTGGCGAGTACGGGGTTGTGGGCCTGCTCCTCTGGGGTGAGCCGCAGCGGGTTTCCGGCGAAGATCGTGAAGTCGGCCTCGTACCCCGGGGTCACGCGCCCACGGGTCGCGGCCCGTCCGGCGGCGACGGCGGCGTGGGTGGTGAGGCCCTCGTAGGCCATACGGGCGGTGAGCGCCTGCTCCGGCTGCACCGGTGCGGTATGCGGCTGCTCCACGGGGCGGCGCAGCTGTGCGTCGGCCAAGAGGACCCGGGGCTCGACCGCCCCGATGGGCCAGTCGGTGCCGAGGGCGACGGTCGCGCCGCGCTCGCGCAGGTCGCGGCAGCGCCAGCCGTGGGCCGCACGCTTGTCGCCGAGTCGGACCGACCAGTTGTCGGTGCGGTCCGCGCGGGTGAGCCGGGTGCCGTGGACGGGCTGCATGCTTGCGACGACGCCGAGTTCGGCGAACAGGCCGACGGTTTCGTCGGGGATGGTCTCGACGTGCTCGATGCGGTGGGGTGCGTCCGGTCCGTCGCCGACTGCTGCGAGGGTGTCGAGGGCGAAGCGCACGGCGCGGTCGCCGATCGCGTGGGTCGCGGTCGGGATGCCGCGGCCGGCGAAGAAGGCGATCGCCGCCCGGTAGGAGTCCGGGTCCGTCCAGAGCGCGGTGCGGCTCTCGCCGTACGCGTCCGGCTCCTCCAGCCAGGCCGTTCCGTTGTCGATCGTGCCGTCGAGCATGAACTTCACTCCCTCGACGCTCCATCGCCGCCCGTGCAGGCCCTGGAGCGCGGCGATCTCCTCCCAGACGTCGGGAGCGGAGCCCGCGGGGACGAGCGGCGAGCAGCGCAGCTTGATCGGCAGTTCGGTGCGCGCTTCGATGTCCAGGAGGACCTCGTGGCTGGGCGGGGAGAAGTCCATCGCGTGACCGCAGGTCAGCCCGGTCGCGGCCATCTGCGTGAGCTCCGCGAGCACGTAGTCGGCCTGCTGCCGGACGGACGGCGCCGGATAGTGGTCGATGAGGAGGTTCATGGCATTGAGCTCGAGGAGCAGGCCGCTCGGGGCGCCGTCGGGATGCAGTTCGACCGAGGACTGGTCGGCGAACGTCTCTCGTCCGGTGAGGCCGGCCATGTCGAGGGCGCGGGGACTGGCCACGAGGGAGTGCGCGTCCTGGAGCATCAGGGAGACCGGGCGGCCTGGCAGAGCGTCGTCGAGCATGCGGCCGTGCGGGATTCCGTCGAAGACGTTGGGGTTGAGCCCGTAGCCGATGAGCCAGTCGTCGTCGGCAGTGCCGGCCGCCGACTGCAGCACATCGAGGACGCCGTCCAGCGTGGTGATGCCGTTGAGGTCGATGCCGCGGCCTCGTTCGACGGACCCCCACACCGGGTGGATGTGGCAGTCGGTCAGGCCGGGGAGGAGGACGCCTTGTTCGTACCGGTGCACAGCCGTGCCGGGCCCGGCGTGTGCCTCGGCCACCTCGGCGCCCCCGACCGCGAGGACGCGCCCGTCCGCCACGGCGACCACGGTCGGCTTCTCTCCGGCGGATCCGTCGTCGAACCGTTCGATCTCGCCGACGATATAGACGGCGTCCGCAGGGTGGGTGGTCATGGTGTGCTGGTGTCCTCTCGTTCAGAGCGCGCCGAGAAGGCGCCGCGAGTACTCGTGGGTGGGGTTGTCGAAGAAGTCCTCGGTGGCGGCGGTTTCGAGCACCTCTCCGCGGGACATCACGGCGACGGTGTCGGCCACCTGCCGCACGGCGCCGAGGTCGTGCGAGATGAACAGGGCGCCGAACCCGTGCTCGGCCTGCAGCTCGCGGATCAGCGCGAGGATGTGCATCTGCACGGACACGTCGAGTGCGCTGACCGCCTCGTCGAAGACGATGAATCCGGGCTCGGTGATGAGCGCCCGGGCCACCGATACCCGTTGGCGCTGGCCGCCGGAGAGTTCGTGCGGATAGCGGTCGGCCGTCACGGCGCCGAGTCCGACCTGCTCGAGGATGCGCTCCACTCGATCCTGCTGCTCCTGGCGGCTCAGGTCCGCAGAGGCCACCGTGAGGGGCTCGCGAACGGACACACCGACCCGTCGCCGCGGGTTGAGCGACCATTGCGGGTGCTGCAGTACGGCCTGAATCCGGCCCCGTTCGGCGCTGCTGTGCTCGCGTACCGGCTTGCCCAGGACCTCGACGGTGCCGCTGTCCGGCCGCCGCAGGCCGAGCGCGACGGCTCCGGTGGTGCTCTTGCCGGAGCCGGACTCGCCCACCATGGCGAGGGTCCGTCCGGCGGGGACCTCCAGGGTCACGTCCTTCATCGCTCGCACCCGGGTGCGCCGCCGCCCCCAGCCGCTGGTGAAGGTGACGTTCACTTCCGACATCCGCAATACGGCGGTCATGCGCTCTCCCGTTCGTGTGAGGTCGGCATCAGGGCAAGGGCTTCGAGGAGTTGTGTGGTGTACGGGTGTCGTGGCCGGCCGAACACGTCCGAGGTCGTGCCCGCTTCGACGACCTCGCCGGCCCGCATCACCATCACGGCTGTGCACCAGCGCCGGACCGCCCGCAGGTCGTGGCTGACCCAGACGAGCGCGGCGCCGGAGGAGGAGACGAGCCGCACCATGAGGCCGAGGACCTCCTCGCGTACCTGGGCGTCGAGCGCCGCGGTCGGTTCGTCCGCGATGAGGACACGGGGCTCGCGGGCCATCGCCAGGGCGATCGCCACGCGCTGTGCCATCCCGCCCGAGATTTCGTGCGGGTAGAGCCGCAGCACGCGCTCGGGGTCCCTGATCTGCACATCGTCGAGCAGGGCGACGAGGGCTGCCCGGTCGTCGGGACGGGCGAGCGGCCGCAGGGCGAGGCGCAGTTGCCGTCCGATGCGCAGCGTCGGGTCGAGGGAGCCGATCGGGTCCTGGGGGACGAAACCGAGCACGGTGCGGCGCAGTGCGCGCAGATCCTTGTCGTCGAGGCCGGCGAGGTCGACACCGTTGATCTCCACGGAGCCGGACGTGATGGCGCAGGAGCCGGGGAGCATGCGGCCGAGTGCCTGCGAGAGTGTGGTCTTGCCGGATCCGCTCTCACCGACGACGCCGAGGAGGTCTCCGGGCTTGAGCGTGAGGTCGACGTCGCGCAGGGCGGTGACCGTGGTGGGGCCGGACCGGTAGGCGGCCGACAGGCCCGTCACACGGACCAGTGGACCGCTGGGGGTGGGGACGTTCATCGCAGGCTCCTCGTTTCGCGTGGTTCGAGGCGGTCGCGGAGGGTGTCGCCGATGAGGTTGATGGAGAGGATGGCCAGTACGAGCGCTATGGCCGGGGTGAGCAGCAGCCAGGGCGCGTGGACCATGAAGGCGCCGCCCTGCTGGATGAGTGAGCCGAGCGAGGTCCGGGGCGGCTGGACGCCGTAGCCGAGGAAGCTCATCCCGCCCTCGACGAGGATGCCGACGGACAGCGCATAGGTGCCCTGCACGGCGATGGTGCCGGCGATGTTCGACAGGATGTGGCGACCGAGGATGACCGGGGTCGGCACTCCGCTGATCCTGGCCGTGACGACGAAGTCCCGCCCGGCAACCGAGGCGGCGGCGGCGGTGATCATCCTCGTCATGAGCGGCACGGTGACGAGGACGATGCTCGCGATCGCCGCGGTCTGTCCCGGGCCCACCACGGCGGCGACGAGTACCGCGAGCACGATCGCCGGGAAGGCGTACAGGACGTCACCGAGACGTACCACGGCCTCGCGCAGCCAGCCTCCGCCGTATCCGGCGGCCATGCCCAGCAGGGTGCTCACCACGGCGGTGGCCGCACCGGCCAGGAGCGACAGCAGCAGGGTCGTACCGATTCCTTCGAGCACCCGGGCGAGCATCGAGCGGCCGAGCGCATCCGTGCCGAGCGGCCACTGCGGCGACGGCGGAGACAGGCGGGGGCCGACGATCTCGTCCGGGTCACCGGCGACCGGGACGACGGCCGCGATCACGGCGGCGACGACGAGGATCCCCAGGATGCCGACGGCGACGGCGCAGAGCGGGTCGCGAAGCCAGGCATGGATACGTGGACGGCGGGCCTGGAGAGAGGATGCGGACGTCATCGGGCTGCCTTTCGTGTGGTGGAGACACGCGGGTCGAGCAGCCCGGACACGATCTCGGTCAGCAGGCTGACGGCGACGAACACCGTCGCGGTGAGCAGCACGGTCGCCTGCACCACGCCGAAGTCGCGGCGGCCGAGGGCGGAGACCATATAGGAGCCGACCCCGGAGATGTTGAACAGCGATTCGACGATCACGGCACCGCCGAGGAGGTACGCGACGATGCTGCCGAGCAGGGTGAGGACGGGGACGCCGATGTTGCGCAGGATGTGGTGACGGACGATGTGCCAGGGCGTCTCACCCCGGCCGACCGCGGCGGTGATGTGCGGTTCGACGAGCACGTCGAGCACCGCGTCGCGAGTGGTGCGCGCGGTCGCGGCGACCGAGAACAGCGAGAGGACGAGCGCGGGCAGGATCAGCGCCCGGAAGGTCGCCCCGAACCCGGCGGTGCCGGTGGCGAACCCGCCGACCTGCAGTCCGAGTGCGTAGCGGGAGAAGACGTAGATCAGCACGCTGCCGAGCACGAACTCGGGCAGGCTGATCCCGATCGCCGAGAACAGCCTGCCGGCCACACCGCCGCGCCCGTCGAGCCGGTTTCCGCCGCGAACGGCGGTGAGGACACCGAGCGGCACTCCCACCAGGAGGGTGATCGAGAGCGACATGACCGCCAGCAGCACGGTGACCGGAAGCCGGACCGAGAGCTCGTCGGTGACCGGGGCCTGACTGACCATCGAGATGCCCAGGTCACCGTGGATCAGCCCGCCGATCCACAGGAAGAACTGGACGAACACCGGCTGGTCGAGCCCGAACCGGGCGGCGATCTCCGCCCGCTGCTGCGGGCTCGCGAGCGGGCCGAGGACGACGTCCTCGTAGCCGCCCGGCATGAGTCGCACGCAGAGGAACACGAGCAGGGCAATGCCGAAGAGGGTGGTCGCCGCGCTGAGCAGACGGCCGATTGTCCAACGGATCATCTGCGGCTACTTTCCGAGGAGACGGTAGCCGGTGATGTCTCGCAGGAAGTCGCCGTAACCCTCGTTGCTCTGGACGGTGGCGCTCACGCGAGAGGTGTCGACCGCCAGGAACGACGGCCGGTGCACCAGAGGAACGATCTCCGAGTACTCGTCGGCGGACGCGCAGACTTTGGACAGCGCCGCCGAACGGCCCGCGCCGCCGCCGGCCGCCTCGTCGATCAGCTTGTCGAGGTCGGGGTGGTCGCCGGCGAACCCGGAGGAGAAGCCGGAGAGGCGGGGGTTCCACCACCGGGTGACCATGGAGGGGTCGACGTAGCCGACGAACCAGCCGATCGCGAGGTCGAAGTCGCCGGGCCTGCTGGTGAATACCTTCTTCTCGTAGGTGCCCACGTCGTACTGCTCGATCGTCACCGTCACGCCGGCCTTGGCCAGCTGCTGCTGAACGACCTGGGCCAGTTGGGCGAGTACCGGCTCCGAGTTGTCGACCAGGAGCTTCAGCGTCAGGCCCTTCGCGCCGCTGTCCGCCGCGAGCCGGGCGGCCTTGTCCGGCCCGGCCTTCGCCGAGGGCAGGTCGGCGGGCCTGCATGCTCCGGGAAGATTGCTCGGGGTTACGCTCGTCGGTGAACTCCCGCCTCCCAGCGCGGCGTCGACGAGCTGCCGACGGTCGATCGCGGCGTTGATCGCGAACCGCACGTTCCTGTCCGCCAGCTTCGAGCCGGGCCGCCGCGAATTGACGAGCAGATAGAAGAAGTCGCTCTGCTTCTGCGTGTAGACCTTGGTCTTCGGACTGTCGGCAAGCAGGTCGATCGCGTCCGCGCTGTTGAAGTTCGCCATCTGCGCGCTGCCCTCGCGCAGGGAGGCCATCCGCGTGGTGTCCTGCGGAACGATCTCGACGTTCAGCTTGGTGAGCTTCACTTCAGCGGCGTGCCGGTAGTGCGGATTCGCTGTGAACGTCCACGATTTGTCCTGCTGGTGGGCGGTGGCCATGTACGGGCCGCTGCCGAGCATCCGCTTCGCGAGGTCGACGGTGCCCGCCTTCACCTCCTTCATGGGCAGCACCGCGGCCGGCGTGTTCGCCAGCGCCCCCAGGAAAGGCGCGTACGGCTCGGACAGGGTGACCGTGACCGTCTGCGGGCCGTTCGCCGTGATGCTCTTGACCGGACCGAGCTGACCGGCCCACACGGAGCCGCCCTTGCGGAGCCGCTCGAGGCTGCCGACGACGTCGTCAGCCGTCACCTTCCGGCCGTTGGAGAAGGCCGCTTCCGGATCGAGGGTGAACACATAGGTACGGGCGTCCGGCGTCGTCCAGGAGGAGGCCAGCTTGGGAACGATCTCGAATTTCTCATTCGTGGTCACGAGCGTCTCGTAGGTGAGGCCCGTGAGCATCCAGGTGCGTGCCCACTGCGCGGGCTGCGGATCGAGACCGCCGGCTTCGGCCGTGTCGTAGTCGAGCTGGATGGTCGCCTCGCCGGTGCACGTGGCCGAGCGGTCCGCGACCGCGGCAAATCCGGGAGCAGCCTCCTTCTGTGGCGCGCGTGCGTCCGGCGCAGCCGAGGAACAGGACGTGAGGGTGGCGGCCGACGCGAGCGCGAGGGCTGTGAGAGTAAGAGGACGGGACCGAGCCACGAGATGCCTCCCTGGGCATGCCGAATCGAACAAGCGCACACGCTAGGGAGGTAAAAGGTTTTACGCTATATATTCAGGTCAACATGCTCCCGGGCACCGACCGACCGCTCGCGAGAGCCGACAGCCGGAGGGAACCCCCATGGTGCGCAGGAAAGGCCTCACGATCGAGGACGTCGCCCGGAAAGCCGGCGTCTCCATCGCCGCGGTGTCCTTCGCGCTCAACGACAAGGGCAACCTCAGCCAGGAGACCCGCGCCCGCATCAAGCGCGTTGCCGCGGAGCTCGATTATCAGGCCGACGCCCTCGCCCGCGGCCTGCGACGCCAGCCCATGGGAACCATCGGCGTCATACTGCGCCCCCTCGACGCACTCGGCGAATACGCCCCCAGCGGCGTCGACTTCTTCAGCCGTCTCATCGCCGCGGCGGCCGTCACGGCGATGGACCGCGGGCTTGGGATGATGCTCGTCCCCAACCTCCTGAGGTCGCCGATTCCCGCCTTCGCCTATTCGCTCGACGGCTACGTGGTTGCCGATCCCGAAGTCGACAACCCGGTCGTCCAGCGACTGGAGGACCGCGGCATCCCCTACGTGTCGCTCGGGCGCAACGTCGCCCGCCCCGAATCGCCGCACTGGGTATCGTGTGACGACACGGCGCTGAGCGCCCTGCTGGGACACTTTGCCGCCGCCGGCGCCCGAGACATCGTCCTGGTGACCGGCACCGACGCCAACGGGTGGAATCAGGACACCGAAGCCGCGTACCGGTCATGGATGGCGTCGGCCCAGCTCGAACCGCGCGTCCTGCGCGCTCCGGAGAGCGCCGGCATCGACGGCGGGCGCGCCGTCGCCGCTGAGCTGCTCCGTGAAGGGGTACCCGATGCCATCCTCTGCGCCACGGGGCGGCAAGCCGTCGGGGCCGTCGAGGAACTGATGAGCCGCGGCGTGGGGGTACCGACCCGGACACTCGTGGCGACAGCGTCGGATTCCGAACACGCGCGCATCAGCAACCCCACGATCTCGGCGATCGACATGCATCCCGAGCAGCTCGCGGCAGCCGCCGTCGACATGCTCCAAGGGCTGATCCACAACAAGCCCGTCGCCGAGCGCCTCCTCATGCCGACAACCCTCTTCCTGAGGGAGTCGACACTCAAACCATGAGCCGTCGGCGAACGCGCAGACGCCCGGCCTGGTGCCGGACGGCGGTCCGTCCCCGGCTGAACCGGGGACAGGCCGCCCGGGGTCAGGCGCGGCAGCGCAGCACCGTCAGCGGGGGGGCTGGCGGCGTAGTCGTCCCAGAAGTCCTTGCCGTACTTGCGCACGCCGACGGCGGAAACCTCCAGGGGAACCCAGGTGACCTCGTTGAATCCGGCCGCCCGCAGGCACTTCTCGTGGACCTCGCGGCTGGGCGGGTTCGCGACGAACGAGATCGGCGGGTCGAGGAGCGCGGTGATCCTCAACAGGCCCGCATGCAGATCTGAGGGACTGACACGAAAACCCGCTCATTCTCTGCCGCGCCCGGAAGACAGGACAAGCTCAGGCCGTGGTGGGGGGCCGGTCGAGTCCGGGTGTGTGCTCGGCCCAGATGGTCTTGCCGTGGTGGTTGTGGCGGGTTCCCCAGCGTTCGGCGAGTTGAGCGACGATGAACAGTCCGCGCCCGTTTTCGTCGAAGGTGCGGGCCCGGCGCAGGTGTGGCGAGGTGCTGCTGCCGTCGGCGACCTCGCAGACCAGGCTGCCGGCGTGATGGATCAGACGCAGTTGGATGGGGGGTTGGGCGTGGCGGATGGCGTTGGTGACCAGCTCGCTGACGATGAGTTCGGTGGTGGGGGCGGCGTCCGTCAGGCCCCAGGCGGTCAGTTTGTCCGCGATGTGGGTGCGGGCGTGGGAGACAGCGGCCGGGTCGGCCGGCAGGTCCCAGGTGGCGACGTTGCGGGTGTCCAGGGCGTGGGTGCGGACGGCGAGAACAGCGACCTGGTTGTGGGGAGCGTGAAGCAGGGCGTCGAGGGCGGAGCGGCAGGTGGCATCCAGGCAGGACTGGGGCCGGGCGAGTGCGCTGAGCAGCTCCTCGCCGCCGGGTTCATGGGCGCTGGTGCCGATGCCGGTGCCGGTGCCGGTGTACACCAGGAGCAGGCTGCCTTCGGGGAGATCTATCTCGGTGGCTTCGAAGGTCAGGTCTGCGTGTCCCAGAGGTGGGCTTTCGGGCAGGTCGATGACTGTGACCGTGCCGTCGGGTGTGATGACGGCGGGTGAGGGGCTTCCGGCGCCGGCGAGTGTGCAGCGGGAGGAGGCGGGATCGTAGACCGCGTACAGGCATTGGGCGCTGACAGTGCTGGGGCGGGTGTCGGGGCGGAGCCCGGCCAGGACATCGTCGAGATGGGTGAGCAGTTCCTCGGGTTGCAGATCGACGTCGGCCAGGGTGCGTACCGCGGTGCGCAGTTCGGAGGCGGTGGCGTCGGCGCCCGGCCCGGCCACGGCGCCTGCGACGAGTCCGACCCGGGCGCCGGACAACGGGATGGCGTCGAGCCAATGGGCACGCGTGCCGAGCTGGCCGGACCCGGTCCGGTAGTGGCCGGCCAGCTCTACCACCGCGGGTTGCGGCAGCGCTGCGGGCAGGATGCCGGGTGGTGGGGCCGGAACGGCACGCGGTGTGTCGGGGGCGCTGTCGGCCTGTCTGTCGGCCGGGTGGGGCAGGCTGGTCCGGTCCCGGGGGGCTGTCGCGGGCGTGTGCAGCAGCCGCGCCCGTGCCCAGCAGACGACGAGGCCGAAGGCGAAGGACAGGGCGACTGCGGTGATGACGACCGTCCGTCCGCCGGCCGATACACCATGGATGACGAAGCCGTAGGTGGCGATGGTGGTGGCCATCGCGGAGATTCCGATGATCAGGGAGCGCCGCACGGGCAGCAGGGCGGCGGCCATGACGGGGACGAGCACGGAGAATCCCGACCAACGGACAAGGCCGCCTGCGGACTCCTGGATCTGCACGGTGCACGACGCACCGAGGTAGACGATGAGCAGCGCACACAGCCACCCGTTCAGTCGCGTGACGGTCATCGTGGTCATCGCCTTTCCATAGATGGTGTGTCGTTCCGGGAACACCGGGCGCGTCACGGCTGGGCCTCCGTGGGGTGGGGTGGCCGGGTGAGGTCCGGACCTCGGCCGACTTTTGGTGAGGAGGCGCGCTGGATGGCCACCAGGGCGAGGTCGTCCTGCAGGCGTCCGCCGGTGTGGATGTCCACGTCGCGGTTGATGTGCCGCAGCAGGCGTTGCGGGCATTCCCACGGCCAGGTGGAGGCCCGCTCGAGGATCGGATAGAAGCCGCCGGTGATGTTGCGGGCTTCGATGACGCCGTCGGTGTAGAGCAGCAGGGTGTCTGCGGGGCCGAACTCGAAGGTGTCGACGTGGTAGGTGTCGGGAGCAGTGCTGGCCAGCCCGAGGGGTGGTGCGGGATGAGGTATCGGCAGGGCGGTCACTTTGCCGTGGTGGCCCCACAGGGGTGAGGGGTGCCCGCAACTGATGACCTGGACGAGAGGAGTCTCGTCGAGGATTTCTATCAGGAGCGCGGTGATGAAGCGCTCGCTGCTCTCGGGGTCGCTGTCGGTGAGCTGCGCCAAATGCCTGCGGACGCTGCTCTCCAGGGCGGCAGTCAGCTCGGGAAGGGTGGCGTGCTGGTAAGCGGCCTCGCGGAAGGCGCCGAGCAGGGCGGAGGCGTCCTCGACGGCGGGCAAGCCCTTGCCGCGGACATCGCCGATGAGGAAGCGGGTCGCGCGGTCGGTCCGAGCTGCGGCGTACAGGTCGCCGCCCACCAGGGCGTGCGCCGCGGCCGCCCGGTACGTACAGGCGACACGCAGCGGACCCAGCCGCCGGGGCAGGGGGTGCAGCACGACCCGCTGGGCTGCCTCGGCCACCGCGCGCACCTGGGTCAGTTCCCTCAGATCGCGGTCGTGCAGGTTCCGGGCGGCGACGACGAAACCCGACACCACCAGCAGGGCGGCGATGTGGATCGGCAGCAGTGGCGAATGCAGCAGGCCGTCATGGCGGTCGATGACAAACATGGCCGCGCTGGCCGCCAGGGCGGTGCCGGCGGTGAAACGGGAGCCGGCGAACGCTGCCGTGGAGGTGGGGGCGGCGACCAGGAGAGGGGACAGGTGGACGGCCACGGGGGCAAAGATGGCGGCCAGAGTGATGGCGGTGATCAGCGCGACCGGGACCGCAGCCTGCCACGCACGGCCGCCGCCGGTACCCCACTCGGCGACCGGGCGCGGCGGCCTGCCGTCGCCGGCCCGGGAGAGCGGGAGAGTGGAACGGGTCATGGGGGGCCGCCTCAGGAGAGGGGGTGTACGAGCGGTCCCTTTGAGCATCCGCCCGCACGAGGGCGGCCACATCGGTGCCGACCCGCACCACGCATCCGTAAGACCCTGCACCCGCACCGCAGGTATGTCGGCCCGCGGCTGCGCCATCCCCGCGTACCTTCCTGCGGGTTTCCCGCACACCCGCTGACAGCGGCTGCCTGACTGCCACAGCGGATCTACCGTTGCAGTCATGGATGCCCGCAGCTCCACTCCGTCCCGGCAAGGGCCCCCGGAAGTCACCGTCGTACTGGCCGACGATCATCTGGTGGTCCGGGCCGGAATGCGGCTCCTGCTGGCCCAGGACCCGGCATTCCGGATCGTCGCCGAGAGCGCCACAGTCCCCGACACCCTCGAGGCCGTGCGCCGCACCCGTCCGCGGGTGCTGGTCCTGGACCTGACCATGGCCGGCCAGTCGAGTCTGCCCATGATTCCCGCGCTGCTCACCGCTTCACCCGACACGCGGATCCTGGTCCTCACGATGCAGGAGGATCCGGCGTTCGCCCGGGAGGCGCTGCGTACCGGCGCGGCCGGCTACCTGCTCAAGGAGGCAGCCGCCGAGGAGCTGAGGGCCGCCGCACACCAGGTCGCCGACGGTGCGACGTACGTCCAGCCGGTGCTGGGAGCCAGGCTCGCCGTCGACATGCCGGGATCTGCCGACCAGGACTCGCTGACCGCACGCGAGGTCGAGGTCCTGTCATTGCTGGCGCTGGGCCACACCAATCAGGAGATCGCTCAGCGTCTCTACGTCTCGGTCCGGACGGTGGAGACCCATCGTGCCCGGATCCGGGACAAGCTCGGCAAGGACACCCGGGCGGAGCTCATCGCCGCGGCCCGCGAGCGCGGCCTGGTGACATGAGGGGACCGCGTCGGTCCCGATGGGGCCTTGCCCTGCAGGCGGCAGGAACCTGTCTGCTCGCGGCTGCGGTGGCCCTGGAGGTCACCGACCAGCCGCTGCCCTCCGAGCTGGCCCTCTCCCTTGCCGCCGCCACCCCGTATCTTGCGGCAGCGCCGCTGTACACCGCGGGACGCCGGACCTGGATGGTGGTGGCCGGTGCCATCGCGCTCATGCTCGCCGTGGCCAGCCTGGTACGCATCACCGAGCAACCGCTGTTGAACGCCCTGCACGTGTTCCCGCTCCTGTTGGTCGTGTACACGGCCTCCACCATCCGCAGTGCAACCCACCGCGACCGGGGCCTCCAACGCGAACGTGTCCGAGCCCGCCACGACGGCGCGGAGCGCGAACGCCGCCGCTGGGCCCGTGAACTGCACGACGACACCCTCCAGGAACTCGGCGCCGTGCAGGTGGTGCTCTCCTCCGCTGCCGCCGACGGCCGCCCCGAGGCCATGCGGAGTGCGATCGAGCAGGCACGCGGCCTGGTGGGCAACCAGATCACCTCGCTGCGCCACCTGATCACGGATCTGCGTCCCTTGGTCCTGGACGAGCTGGGACTGCGCGCGGCCCTGGAGGCGCTCTGCCGACGCACCTCGGAGACCTTCGGTATCCGCGTCGATCTCCGGATCGATCCGCAGGACGCCGACATCAGCTACCGCCTGACCTCAGAAGCACAGGCCCACGTGTACCGCATCGTGCAGGAGGCATTGACCAACGCGGTGAAACACTCCCAGCCCACTCGGATCACTGTCGGTGTGGAGGCCGACCGTCATGTGATGACGCTGAGCGTTGCCGACAACGGCCACGGAATGCCCCAGCCCCCGGACGCCAGGCGATGGCCGGCCCTGCGCGCGACCGCACCCCCGGCCCCCACCGTGCGGGGAGTGGGGCTCTCCGCCATGCACGAGCGCGCAGACCTCATCGACGCGCGACTCACGCTCCGCAGCGTTCCCGGGAAGGGCACCACCGTCGTTCTGAGCGTGCCTCTTGTCCCTTGACGCGAGGGTCATGCACAACCGTCAGGCGGAGCTCTTGGTATGGCGCAGCCCCTCCGGACGTCCCCACGGGCGCGCCCAGCGGCGACGGGAGGATCGCCGCCTATCAGCACTTCCATGGGGACCTGACTCCGCCTTCGGGCTGGTGGGGGCATGCGAAAGGGTGCTTCGCACCCCTGTATCAAGCTGATTTGGCCCCACGCCGAGACGCTGCGAACTGGGTGCATGATGCCGACGGCCGTCCTGCCTCTGCCGGCGCGTCGCAGGACACCGAGGCCGAGTCGGCCCGGCTGCGAGCGGAGAACGCGCGGCTGGCCAAGGCGGAGAAGTTCTGTGAACTCCTCAAGCAGGGGGCGATCCGGAGAAGCCGTTCATGTGCTCCCGGGGCGAGCTACTCCCGCCCATTCGTGCACCTGCCAGGGGTGAGGAGTTGGGCTTGGAGTCCGGCGAGGAGGGCGCGCAGGCCGCGTTCGAGGGTCTGCGCGGGGGCGGCGGCGTAGTCGGTGGCGGCGGGCTGTGTCAGGCGCGCACGAAGACGGGGGAATTCCTGGGCGACCTCCGCCGCCTTGGTCATGGTGGCTCCGATGAACTCCTGCGGATCGTGGCCGTCCCGGCGCAGGCGCCGGTTGAGGGAACCCATGGCCGCTGTGCCGAGCGCGTTGCCGAGCACGTAGGTGAAAACGGCTGCGGCGACCTGGTCGGCGTCGGCGGGGGCGAACCCGGCCTGCTCGTACAGAGCGATGCAGTGGTCGTCGTACCGCGCCTTGCCCCGGCCGTAGAAGAGGTGGGAGCCAAATGCCTGCACCAGCCACGGATGGCGCTCAAACATGGCGTTCAGGTCGACGGCGAGCGACACGGCCGCGCAACGCCAGTCGGCCGCGTCCGGTTCCGGCAGCTCGATCTCGTGCCAGACCAGGTCTCCGGCCAGCAGAACGAGGTCGTCCTTGTTCTTGACGTGCCAGTAGACCGCTGTGGCCGCGCTGTCCAGGCGCTTGCCGAGGCTGCGCATGTTCAGGCCTTCCATGCCTTCCTCGTCGAGCAGTTCGACGGCGGTGCGGACGATCTGATTGCGGGTGAGCGTGTTGCGTGGCATGGACTCACGATAGAGCGACCCGAGGCTCTTGCACAAAGTTCAAATACCCTCTTGCACATAGTTCAAGTCCCTGGCTAACTTGTACTTGCACTTAGTTCAAGACATTGAGCGCCGAGGCCGGCGCACCATCCCGAGGGGAACCAGTCGTGAACGTTTTCGTCGTCGCCATGCAGCTGTCCGTCGCCGGCGCCTTCGTCAGCATCCCGGTCATCCGGGCCCGTTTCGGGGCAACCGCCACCGCCGCCGCAAAGGCCGAGCTAAGCCGCCAAGGCGTGCGAACCACCGTGCTGGAGGAGAATGGGATGCGCTTCGACGCCGGCGGCCACGAGACCTGGGCCCCGGTGTCCATAGCCACAGTCCTGGCTGCCACCGCGGTGCTGAACCTCATCGGCAACTCCTTTGCCGAGTTGCTCAGTTGGATCGTGCTGGGCTTGGTCGTGGCCATCAACTGCGTGATCCTCTACAGCAACCTGACGGCCACCACCTCGGTCCAGGCCGCGTTCGCCCGCAAGGGCGACCCGGAGCTGGCCCGCATCGACGTGGCCGCCCTGCTGAAGGCCGCCGAGTCCGGCTTCCCTCGCTGGGTTTGGGTCCTGCAGAACGCCCGCCACGTCATCGTCTTCGGTGCCGCCGCCCTCGCCCTCACCGCGCTCGCTGTCGCCTGACCCCGCAGCGGGCGCCCGGCCACACCGCGTTGGGGCGTGAGGCGGCGCGGGCGGGCACTGGCAGGCTCGGCGTTGCCATACGGCTGTTGCCCGGCCAAGACCGTCCTGTGGTCGGCGCCGGGCTCACAAAGCAGATGCCGGCGGTTCGAAACCGTCCGCAGCCACCAGTACGAAGGCCCCCGGACTGCTCGACGTGTCGGAAGCTTGCGGGGCCATGATCACTCGCCGCAAAGCAGCTCCCGGCCAAAGCCGCTCCCCCGACCTCATGCCGCAGGTAAATCATCTTCATCTCACGGTGAAGGGGAAGGGCCCAAGAAGCAGGGCTTCGGCGTAGTCGTGTGACGTCCGGTTCGTGATCATCCGAGGCCGAGGAGTGCCAGGGGGCGGAGTGGGTCGCGGGCGTCGCGGCGGAGGCCGGCCGCGATGTTCTTCACTCCGGCCATGCGGAGGGCTCCGATGGCGAGGGCTTCACACTGATCCCGGATCGGGGCGTGTCAGAGGCTGGTGACAGGATCCAGGGGTGCTGATCAAGGGATACGACGACGGCCCGCTGGTTGCGGGCGAGTCACTGCTGGCCCGCCCGGGCTTCTGGTCGAACTACCTCATGATGTGCGGCGATGGGTCGAGTGCTACGCGTCCTGTTCCGGAGTGGTTCGGCGATGACGGCGCCGATACCGATGCCTTGTCCGAGGTCCTCTTCGATCCCGAACGCTGGCCGGTGTTCCAGGTACCGGCTGAAGACGGTCCCGGAGCTGTGGTGATCTACCGCAATCTGGTCGGCGACTACGGCATTGACTACCTCCTCACTCATCCGGGCCGGAGCCACGCCCAGCAGATCGCCAACTGGGAAGGAGGCCTCTCGGGGACCGGGCTGACGTGGCATGAGCTGGTCCGCCTCGCCGACAGCCCGTCCCCCGCGGCCGAAGGTGTCGAGGACACGGCCGCCCGCCTCCTGCTGGTCCTTCCCCTCCTTGCCGACTCGGAAGTGCCAGAGTCAGCGCCGGCAAGGCTCAGCGCCGCCCTGACTTCGGCTGGAGCGCCGCAAGACACCGTCTTCAGTACGGCGGAGCATCTGCTTACACGCCTGACGAGAAGATCGCACCACGATCCCACTTGGGGATCGCCACTGAGCGGCAGCTGAAGAGCATGAACGCACGCATGCGGATGCGCGCCACAGGCCAGGTCGGCTGGAATTCTGCTCTGCCGGACCAGGAACGCAACGAGGACTGCCGTCAGGGCGCCGGCTCGACCGGCGAGCGCGAGACCGACCGCGGCCAATGTCGATCGCAGGGGCTCGGGCCACCGGCCGTATCGTCGCATCAGCCCGGCTATCTGCTCGACGAAGGTCCGCCGTTCGCACAACGCGTTCTCGCAGACGAACCACGAACCCGCAGGCACAGCCGAACCCGCTTGCCCGCACTGGGCACGTCAGCGGGAATTCGCAGATAGGAGCTGCCAACTCGCTCCGACCGGCCCCCGCACCCAGTACAGGCGGCCCCGGCCATCGTGCACTGGGCCCTCGATCCGTATCGCCTCATTGCTCACGCCGACCGACAGCACCACGATGCCCCGGACCGACGAGAACAGCAGCTCCTCCAACCGGATCACCATCTCTTCCACGGACCCGAAATGTCGCCCATCCAAAATCGCCACTGATCATTTTCAGGCAACGTCCGAAGGACAACACGGCCCCCGACCGTCACTCACAGGGCCCGCGTCACGGAATGTGTGCCAGAACCCATTCTCGTGTGCAGAGCCAAGCCGTCACTGGTCGCAGCGCACCCATGAGTCAGGTGAGGCTCAGGCAGCGCCGATGAAACCGCCACGAGCGCGGCCTCCCGTGAACAACTCGTCCCAGTCGAGCTCGTCCGGCAGCGCATCCAGTGAGACGACCACTGCTCCGCCGGCTCCCTCCACAGCGCTGCACCATTCGCTCATGCCCTCTACCTCGTCCGGATCGTCGGGTGCGCCAAGCGTTGGCACTATGCACCCCGACTCGCCGGGCCCGTCGACGAGGCACAAGGTAAGCCGTGCGGCTATCTGCCATCCGGAACAGGTCGGCATCTGCCCCTCCGGGGCGTGGAGAGATGGCAGGGACGCATGAATCGGAGCTGCGCCAAGCAGCAGAATCGGTACCGGACCAAGCACGAAGTGCGCGTTTTCACGTGGCAGGAGCATGTGGTCACTCTCGCATGAGTCGCCGCAGACCATTTGGCGGGGTGACCGCGGCAACGAAGACGGCTGTTCTTCTTGCCCTGGGACTTGCTACCGACCTTGATGACCTGGGTTTTCGTTGGTCCGACCGGTTCTGGCGTCCTGTGGAGTGGTCGTCATCGGTCATCCGTGGCCGCTGCTACTGAACTTGATCGGGTGTTGTCGGGCATGCAGCTCATCGTGCTCCGCATGCCTTGCGCGATGGTGTGATCGTGTGCCCGGGCGATCGGAATCCGGTTCGTTGCAGGGCGCCGGGACCGCTAGGGTCAGCCGGGTGAGTGATCTTCAGCCCGTCGTATGGCTACTTACCGGCATGCCCGGCTCGGGTAAGACCACCTTCGCGAAGGCGTTGGCACGAGGCGGTGTCGTCCGCCTGTCAGTGGATGACCAAATGACAGCCCGGCATGGACGGATCGGCAAGGACCATGCCGAGTACGAACACCTCGCGCTTCAGGCTCCCGTGATCGAGGACGTTCGGCGACAGCTCGTCGCACTCCTACGGGAAGGCCGTTCGGTAGTGCTGGATCACGGTCTGGGCACCCGCGCGGTCAGGGACGACTACAAGCAGTTGGTCACGGAGTACGGCGCCAGGTGGCGGCTCGTCCACTTCCAGGCTGATCAAGATGAGTTGTTGCGGAGACTGGCCAAGCGGAACAACGAACAGGAACATGGCGTGATTTCGCCAGAGACACTGGCCTGGATCGCCGAGCACTCTGAAGCTCCTGCGGGTGAGGGTGAAGAGCCCCCAGTACTTCCAACCTCAGCCTGACATGGATCCCGGACTGAGATGGCTGCCGGTCACACAGGTCCAGGTCCCGGTCGCTATGTCCGACGGCTACTGCGAGTCAGCGGACTCGTGGGCCGACCTGCTGCGCGACTGCCGGCGACGGGGCATGCGGGCGCCGGTCCTGGCAGTGGGCGACCGCGCCCTCGTCCGGGCCGGCGCCCGCTTCGAACGCGGCCTCCTGGTCGAGCGACCGAAGGCAACGGCGGCGTGATGCACGAAAGACGCCGACAGAGGCGGTCGGGACCGAGAAGCAACCGCGGCTACTTCCTGCTCAAGGTGGACACCGTCGAGGACAACGCCTGGATGTCCCAGCCAGAAGCCGCCCGCCAGCTGGGCGTCACGCTAACCCGCATCGGAATGCTGATGGCCAACGGCCACCTGACACCGGCGGAGAACCCGGCCGGCCGGCCCGGAGTCACAACCGCCAGCGTTCAAGTCGAGGAAACCTGGCGAGCCAACGCGCCAATCCGCGCCAAGGTCGCCCGTCTCCTGAAGGACACGATCAGCTGGTTCTGATCACTGACCCACAGGTCTTGAAGATAGCTCTAGGTAGACGTAGGGAAAGCGGGTGTGGTCCAGGGGCCGACCGCGGAAGGCAGTCAGCTGGGTGTCGAGGTCCGCACCGATCCGCGAGACCTCGCTCTGGCGACCCCGCTGTCCGCTCCCAGTGCCTTGACCAGGTCATCGACCGAACGGGTGGACACACCGTGGACGTAGGCCTCCACGATGACGGCGAGCAGGGCCTGGCCGATACGACGGGGCCGCTCCAGCAGGCTCGGGAAGAAACTGCCCGAGCTCAGCTTGGGTATGGCCAGGTCCAGGTCACCGGCCCGCGTGGTCAACGTCTTGT
This sequence comes from Streptomyces sp. NPDC057565, assembly GCF_042801455.1. Lineage (NCBI taxonomy): Bacteria > Bacillati > Actinomycetota > Actinomycetes > Kitasatosporales > Streptomycetaceae > Streptomyces > Streptomyces sp. NPDC057565. The sequence continues at coordinate 81,430 of NZ_JBHVFU010000033.1, forward strand.
CGCGGTGCCCGTTGCGCAGCGCGGTGCGTGGCCCGGTGCGCTCGTTCCACTCCGCGCCGGTCCTCGCAGACCCGCGGCATCACGCCGAAGATCGCCCGCAAGGCACAGCCCACGACGCCGGACCGGGCAAGACCTGCTGGGCCGTCGAACGCACCTTCGCCCGGCTCCACCAGTTCAAACACCTGCGGATCCGCTACGAGATATGCGCCGACCTCCACCTCGGCCTTCCTCAACTCGCCTGCAGCATCGTCTGCTTGAGAAGATTCCCAACCTCATCATGAAACGATCAGCTAGTGCGAAAGTTCCCAGATGCCGGGATTCCTCTACCGGGGGCTGGCGTGGCGTAATGGTTCGCGAGGCGGCTCAGGGTCGCCATGCCGGCGTAGGGTCGATCGATTCGAGTGGGGATGATGATCGAGGGGGCGGTTAATTAGCTCTCCTTGATCAGTGGGTCAATCATCTTATGCAGTTTGTTGTCATCGATCGAACCGAGCGCCCTGGCCGCTATCTTTCCATTTCGGTCCAGAATGACAGTGGATGGAATGGACTGAAGGTTCACTGTGCCCTTGGGGAATCCTGAAAGGAGCAGTTTTCCAGTCGGATCGTACAGGCTCGGGTATGCCATATCGAAGTCGTCTTCAAATGCCTTGGATAGACTCTTGCTGCCGTCGCGGACGTTGATGCCAACGAATTCGACACCCTTGGCCTTCATTTCCTTGGCGATCTTGTTGAAGTATGGGGCTTCGGCTCGGCACGGCGGGCACCAGGAACCCCAGGCATTGATCACGACGATCTTTCCTTGGAAATCGGCGACGTCAAGGTGCTTGCCTTGAAGGGTCTCGCCCTTGATGGGGCCGACAGACTTCCGCTCCCCCTCGGCAACCGTTGACATGCCGCCCGTGCTCGTTACGTAGTTCGTCTGACCACCGCCTCCGGACTTGCCGCTGTCACAGGCGGACAGAGAGAGCGATCCAAGAGTGACGATCGCGGTCAGTGCGACTGCACGGGAGACGGGCCTGAGAATCATGTGATGAGCCTCCCATGAGCCCGTGAAGAGAAGGCCATCCTGAAGTTCTCCCGGCGGAGCGGACACTCAACTCCTGTGCTGCGAGGGTGATGTGACGACTGTAGCTCAGGCGCATCTCGTGGTGTGTGAGGTAGCCGAGCGTCGAGTGCAGCCGAGGATGTCGCAGAGCACGGCCAGCACCGGCAGCGAGAGCCGTTCGAGGGTTCCGGAGACCAGCCGGCGGACCTGGGAGGCTGAGAGGGTGATGCCGCGCTCGGACAGGCGGGGCATCAGCTCGGTGACGGTGAACATGCCACGCCTTCGCGCGCAGCACCTCCGGCTCCGGCTCCGGCTCCGGCTCCGAGGAGATCCGGCGACAGCTTTCGCAAGCGCGGCGATCCCTTGGGGTGGCGGTCGAGCAGGCCTGTAGGCGTCCGGGTCAGGCTTCGGATTGTCGAACAGGTCAGCCTCGTGAACAGCAAGCCAGTGGGGGCGTCGGGACGTTGTTGATTACGACTGCGTTGCCGACGCAGGGGACGCAGTCGTGGCGGTGAGCCAGGCGGTGGCCATGTCGGTGAGGGCCTTTGCCACCGCGGCAGCCTGGTCCGAGAGGTAGAAGTGATCGCCCGGAAAGATGCGAGCGGTGAATGTGCCCGTGGTGTGGTTCTGCCAAGCCCTGACATCATCCGTCGGCGCCAAGGGATCGCCGTCCCCGGCCATGGCAACCACAGGGCAGTTCAGCGCCGCGTCGGGACGGTGACGGTAGTTCTCCACCGCCTTGTAGTCAGCTCGGATAGCCGGCAGGAGGATGCGCAGCAGCTCGTCCTCCCCGAGCACCTGCGTCGCGGTGCCGTTGAGCTTGCGCAGCTCGGCCAGCAGCCGGTCGTCGTCGTGGAGGTGAACGAACTCCCTGCGCAGACGGGAGGGGGCGCGACGCCCCGAGACGATGATGCCGAGGGGCCCGGTGCCGCTCTCCTCGAGCCGCAAGGCGACCTCGAATGCCAAAGTGGCGCCCAGGCTGTGGCCGAACAGGACGATCGGCCGGTCGATGCACGGCCGCAGGGCCTCGGCCGACCGGTCGGCCAGCTCTTCCATGCTGTCTATGCACGGCTCGTGGCGGCGGTCCTGCCGCCCGGGGTACTGGATTCCGAGCACGTCGAAGGCCGGGGCCAAGGCCCGGGAGAGGGGGAAGAAGTAGCTCGCCGATCCCCCGGCGTGCGGGAAGCAGGCGAGGGTCAGTGGGGCCTGCGGGGAGGGGTGGAAGCGGCGCACCCACTGGGCTGACGCTGCGGGGACCGTCATCGTCTCGGCACCTTTCTCTCCGTGCGGCCGTGTCACCGCGTCCGACTGTCCACGGTGAGCCAGGCGGTGGCGCGGTGCGACCCCTACCCACCCCTTACCAGGAGCCCTCGACCGCGGGACGACGGTCCTTCAGCGGCTCCCACCAGTCCCGGTTCTCGGCATACCAGCGGATCGTCTCCCTGATCCCCTCGTCGAAGGGGACCTGCGGCTGCCACCCCAGCTCGCGGCCGGCCTTGCTGGAGTCCAGCAGGTAACGCCGGTCGTGGCCGGGGCGGTCGGGGACCCATTCCTTCATGGTGGAGGGCAGGCCCAGTTCGTCCAGTACGAGGTCGGCCAGCTGCTCCACGCTTGCCTCGACTCCCGTTCCGACGTGGTAGGTCTCGCCCGTCCTGCCCTTGAGCAACGCCGCCTCGACGGCCCGGCAGTGGTCGAGTACGTGGATCCACTCGCGGCGGTTGTCGCTCGACTTGTACAGCGGCAGCGGCTGCCCGTCCAGCGCCCGGGTGGTGAACAACGGCAGTACCTTCTCCGGGAACTGGTGACTGCCGTAGTTGTTCGCGCAGTTGGTGATGGTGACCGGCAAACCGAAGGTCTCGTGGTAGGCGCGCACGGCGTGGTCGGCGCCGGCCTTGCTGGCGTTGTAGGGAGTGCGAGGCCGGTAGGGACTGCTCTCGGAGAAGGTCTCCGTGGAGCGCAGGGAGAGGTCGCCGTACACCTCGCAGGTCGAGATGTGGTGGAAGCGTTCCACCTTCGCCTCCCGGCACACCTCCAGGAGGTTCTGGGTGCCGACCACGTTGGTGTGGAAGAACCGCCCGGGGTCGAGCACCGCGAGGCTGTTGTGGGACTCCGCGGCGAAGTTGACCACGATCTCCGTCCTGTGCTCGCCCAAGAGCCGCCGGACGAACGGGGCATCACCGATGTCGCCGCGCGCAAAGACGATGTCGTCGTGCACGTCCGCGAGGTTGGTGACGCTTCCCGCGTAGGTCAGCGCGTCCAGTGCGACCACGGTGTCCCCGGGGTGCTGCCCGAGCCAGTGCCGCACGAAATGCGAGCCGATGAAGCCTGCCGCGCCGGTCACCAGGAGTGAGGTCATGGCGCACACGCTAGCGAGATCCCGGTCGCACGTCCCCGGGTGCCGCGATACATAGGGGCACCGGGGCCGAGGGCAGGGTTCCCGTGCTCAGGAACAGGGGTTGGCCACCTGGCTCTGTCCCATCCGGGGGCTACTACGTGAATGTAGCATTCCGCTCGCAAGAAGTAACCTTCGGAAACTCTTTTACCCCCCTTGTATGCGTGATACACTCGCAAACTTCCGGCAAAGTAAACCATATGTAAAGGTAAAAGAACGCCCTGAAATTCGGCAATCAGTTTGCCGCCCGGTATGCAAAGTTGGAATTCTCGGGGGGAAGATCCTTCAATGTCAATGGGGAAAAAAGAGGCGCTGGAAGTTCTGAGCTCATCGCTCACTCATGCTCAAGACGGCTGTGGGCGTTTAGTGTTGGTGACAGGAAGCCTGACCTCCGGAAAGACCACACTGCTTCAACAATTCTCCGAGATTTCCGAAGCCTCCGGCGCGACCGTTCTCAGCGCTACGGGGTCCCGAGCCGAGCGCGATCTCCACATGGGGATCGTCTGGCAACTTGTACACAGCACACCGATATCCCCAGAGACAGTGCGTCGATTTTCCCGGCTCATCAGAGTGGAAACCTCCGCGGAAAACGAAACCGAATCCCTCTCGGGTGGACTCAGGCAGGACGATGTTCTCGCCTTGCACAGCCTGAGCTCGTCCCTCCTGACACTGGCACGCTCCCGTCCCACCGTCATCATTGTTGACGACCTCCATTTCGCCGACAACGCCTCCTTGCAGGCGCTGCTGTTCCTCCAGCGCCGGCTGCGGTCGGCGCGGGTCCTGGTGGTGCTCTCCTCGTGGGACAGGCCCGGGTACGTCGGCCCGGCCGTCCAGACCGAGCTGATGCGCCAGCCGCATCGCCGCGTCGTTCTCGGCCGGCTGTCGACCGACGAGATCACCGAACTCGTCATGGAGTCGGACCACCGGGATCTGCCCTCGGCGACGGATCTCTCCGAGGCCTTCCGGAGTCTCAGCGGCGGCAACCCCCTGCTGGTCCGCGCCCTTCTCGACGACAATGCACCGGCCGTCGCGGACGAGAGGTCCGGGGACGCCGGGCGCCCCCTGGTGGGCGAAGCCTTCCAGCAGGCCGTGCTGGACTGTCTGCACCGCTGGGACCCGGCGTTGATGAAGGTGGCCCGCGGTCTCGCCGTGCTCGACGACCACGCCACACCGGAACTGATCGGGCGTCTGCTCACCATGCAACCCGACACGGTCGCCCAGATGCTGGCCATCCTGGAGAGAGCGGGGCTGCTGCACCAGGGGCGTCTCAGCAGTCCCGAGATCGCAGCCGTCGTGCGCGGAACGCCCTTGGGAGAGGAGACCACACGGCTGTACTCCCTCGCCGCAGAACTGCTCTACGAACACGGCGCCATCGCAAGGGATGTCGCCCGCTGCCTCGTCAGCGCCGGCAAGGTGCCAGGTCCCTGGGCGCTGCGCGCATTGCGGCAAGCGGCCGATCAGGCCTTGGCCGACCACGACGTGGACTCCGCGGTCCGCAGCCTGGAACTGGGGCTTCGCGCATCCGGCCAGGGGCCGGACGCCCTGAAGTTCCGGGCAGCCCTGGTGCATGTGGCGTGGCGGGTCAACCCCTCCGCCGCGGCACCGCACATCTTCCCCCTGTACGACGCGCTGAACCGCGGCCAGTTGCGCTCGGACGACACCGTTCCACTCATCCGTCACCTGCTGTGGCAGGGCGACCGGGCGATGGCCGCCCGCCTTCTGCAGTCCATCGCCTCCTCCCCCGAGGCGGGACGGACGGTGGGGCTTCCCGGTCTCCGGATCGCCCACGAGTGGATCTATGGCGCACCGTGCGAACCACCGACGGACGAGTCCGCCGTCTCCCCCGCCAGGAGCAGGGCGAAGGGACCGGCAGTGGGTCCGCAGCTGCGCGAATGCCCGACGCTGAGCACGCTGTGGCGGTACGGGACGAGTGACGCGCTGCTCAACAGCGCGGAGCACATCCTGCAGGGCCGGCTCTACGACACCATTCCCGAGACGGCGGCGATGGCGCTCCTCGTGCTGCACCACGCGGGCCACCGCAAGCAGGCCGAGTACTGGCACAGCGTCCTGTCCGCGGAGGCGACCCGGCTGGACGCGCCCACCTGGCAGGCCGTGCTGGCCAGTGTCGGCGCCGACATGGCGATGCGGCACGGGGACCTGGCGCGCGCGGCGGCGCAGGCCCGTGAGGCGCTGAACCGGCTCCACTCTCAGAGCTGGGGCGCGGCGATCGGCTTCCCGCTGTCCACACTGATCCTCGCCGAGACGGCGATGGGCCGGTACGAAGAGGCGTCGAAACTGCTCGACATGGTGGTGCCCGAGGCCGTGTTCGACACCGTCTCCGGACTGCACTACCTGTACGCGCGGGGGCACTACAGCCTCGCCGTCGACCGGGTACTCGCGGCACTGGGCGACTTCGAGCGGTGCGGCGCGCTCATGCAGGAGTGGGACATCGACTACCCGGCGCTGGTTCCCTGGCGCGGGGGCCTCGCCCAGACGCAACTGCGGCTGGGACGCACCAAGGAGGCTGCCGAGCTGGTCACCCAACAGCTCGACCGGATCGGCCCGTCCGACTGCGCCCGCACCCGCGGGGTCTCACTGCGGGTGCTTGCGGCCGCCAGCCCGCTGAAGGAACGATCCTCCCTGCTGCAGGAGGCCGTCAGGCTGCTGGAGCAGAGCGAGGACCGACTGGAGACGGCGCGGACCCTCAACGACATCAGCCAGGTGCACCACGCGCTCGGCGACCTGGGCCGGGCCCGTCTGGTGGCCCGGCGGGCGACGCAGGAGGCCAAGGCCTGCAACACCGAGGTCGTCCATCCCCTGCAGGTCCTCCGGGTACCGAAGCAGGCAACCCGAAGGCAGCCGGAGACTCCCACCCACGAGGCGGCGGAGGTGCTGGCCCTGAGCGAGGCCGAGCGGAAGGTCGCGACGCTGGCCGCCTACGGCCACTCCAACCGCGAGATCGGGCGCAAGCTGTACATCACGGTGAGCACGGTCGAGCAGCACCTGACTCGCGTCTACCGGAAGCTCAACGTGCGACAGCGGGCGGACCTGCCGTCCGAACTCACCCGCTCCAGCTGCGACGTACGGCCGTAGGAAGCCGGACGGTCACGCCGGGAGGGCCGGGCACGACGCCCCGGCCCTCCCGCTTTCTCGGCTCCGGTTCCTCACCCGGAGGCCTCCAGTTCGTCGTCGAGGATCTCGAAGAGTTCCTCCGCGGTCGCCTCCTCGATGTCGTCCCGCGGCTCCCCGTCCGTGCCGGCCCCTCGGGCCAGCGTGGCGGCGAGCGACCTCATGCGGGCGGCGAGCCCCTCACGCTGCTCCGCGGTGAGGGGGGTGTCCCTCAGGGCCGACTCCAGGGCCGTGAGCCGGGCTTCGGGTGAGAGCGCCGCCGCGTCCTCCGTCGGGTCGACGCCACCGAGGTCGGCCTGCAACCGCTCGGCCACCGCGACGGCCGAGGGGTGGTCGAAGATCAGCGTGGCCGGCAGCCGCTGCCCGCTGACCGTCTCCAGACGGTTGCGGAATTCGATCGCGGTGAGCGAGTCGAAGCCGAGTTCCAGCAGTCCGCGCTCCGGGTCCACCATTTCCTTCCGCTCGTGGCCGAGCACCGCGGCAGCGGTCGAACACACCAGGTCCAGGACCGCCCTGTCGCGTTCCTCCCCCTTCAGCGCCAGCAGCCTGGACCGGACCGTCTCACCGTCGACCGCCTCCGTACGGCGCCGGACGGGCGCCACCAGGCCGCGCAGCATGGCCGGTACGCCCTCGGGCGCGCGGGCCACCCCCGACAGGTCCAGCCGCACCGGCACCAGGGCCGGCTCGTCCGAGCCGAGTGCCTGGTCCAGCAGTGCGAGCCCGTCCTCGAAGGACAGGCCGCGCACACCTGAGCGGGCCATCCGGACGAGATCGACCTCCGGCAGAGCGACGGACATGCCGCCGTCCGACCACAGCCCCCAGGCCAGGGACACCACCGGCAGCCCGAGCGCCCGGCGGTGATGGGCCAGTGCGTCGAGGTACACGTTGGCGGCGGCGTAGTTGGCCTGCCCTGCCGCGCCGAGCGTGCCGCCCGCCGAGGAGAAGAGCACGAACGCGGACAGGCCGAGATCGAGGGTGAGCTCGTGCAGGTTCCAGGCCGCGTCGACCTTGGGGCGCAGCACCGCGTCCATGCGCTGCTCGGTCAAGGCCGTCAGCACCCCGTCGTCGATGACCCCGGCGGTGTGCACGACCGCCGTCAACGGCCGGTCCTCAGGCACCTTTGCCAGCAGCTCGCGGAGGGACTCCCGGTCTGCCGCGTCGCAGGCCGCCACGGTCACCTCGGCACCGAGTCCGGTGAGCTCCGCGCGCAGTTCGGGCGCTCCGGGGGCGTCCAGGCCCCGGCGGCCGACGAGCAGCAGGTGCCGGACACCGTGCTCGGTGACCAGGTGCCGTGTGACGAGAGCGCCCAGTACTCCGGTCCCGCCCGTGACGAGGACGGTTCCCGCCGGGTCGAGGCCGGGTGCGTCGGTGGCGGGCAGCACCGCGGCCCGGGCCAGACGGGGCACGCGGATTCCGCCGCCGCGCACCGCCAGACCGGGCTCGTCGGTGTACGCGGCGGCGCGGACGGCCATCGCGAGGAGGCCGGGGTCCGCTGCCCCGTCCGCCTCGTCGACGTCGAGCACCGCGAACCTGCCGGGGTACTCCAGTTGCGCCGTGCGCACCACTCCCCACACCGCCGAGCTCGTCAGGTCCGGCACCTTGTCCCCGGGTCCCGCCGCGATCGCGCCGCTGGTGACGACGACCAGCCGGGACTGCGCGAACCGGTCGTCCGTCACCCAGTCCTGCGCCAGCTCGAGGAACGCGTTCGCCGAGGTACGGGCGGCGGACGCGCTGTGCGCGTACGGTCCTTCCACGGCGGCACGGCAGACGAGGAGCACCACGTCCGGGACATGGTCCCCCGCATCCGCGGCGAGGGAGGCCCAGTCCGGGTAGCCATGCACCCGCCCGCCCGTCGACTCGACCGCCGGGCCGAGCCCGGGGAGGCCGTCGCCCAGGACGGCGCAGTCCCGGACGGGCGGCAGGCCGCCGCTCGGTGTCCAGGGGGTCCACTCGACGCGGAACATCGCGTCGTCGCCGGCTGGACGCGCGCTCGCCACCTGGCCGTCGGTGACGGGACGCAGGGCGAGCGACCCCACCGTGACCACCTGGCGGCCCTGCAGGTCCGTCGCGCTGAGCGACACGGCGTTCTCCCCTGCCGGTGAGAGCCGCACCCGCAGCGCGTCCGCGCCCGCGGCGTGCAGCGTCACCTCCGACCAGACGAACGGCAGGACCGGCCGGTCTGCCATGGCCTCGGTGAGCCCCAGCGTGTGCAGGGCGGCATCGAGCACGGCGGGGTGGAGGCCGAAGCCTTCGGTGGAGATCGCCCCGGACTCCGGGTCCTCCGGCAGCCCGACCTCGGCGAAGACCTCGTCACCGCGCTTCCAGACCCGGCGCAGGCCGCGGAAGGCCGGGCCGTAGTCGAATCCCTGCTCCACCAGCCGCTCGTAACGGTCCGAGACGTCGATCTCCGCCGCGCCCTGCGGAGGCCACACCTCGTGGACGGGTTCCGGGTCGGTCTGCCCGTCCACGGTGGCGGCCAGCCGGCCCGTCGCGTGCCGTGTCCAGGAGGCGTCGCCGAACCGGTCGGTCTCGCGGCGCGAGTGGAGGGACACCGGCCGTCGGCCCGTCTCGTCGGCGGCACCGACCGTCACCCGGACCTGAACCTCGTCATCCTCGGACAGTACGTGCAGCGACTCGAGCGTGAGCTCCTCCAGCATCCCGCATCCGACCTCGTCACCGGCGCGGATCACCAGTTCCACGATCGCCGTGCCGGGGAACACCACCGATCCCTGGATGCGGTGCCCCGCCAGCCAGGGCTGGGAGCGCAGCGACAGCCGGCCGGTGAGGACGACCCCGTCCGAGTCGGGCAGTTCGACCACCGCGCCCAGGAGTGCGTGGTCGGGCGATGCCTGACCGACCGCTGCCGCCCCGCCGTTGGGAGCGACGCCGACCACGTCGGTCCAGTACCGCTTGTGTTGGAAGGGGTAGGTGGGGAGGTCTGCGTCCGGCACTCCGGTGCGGCCGTGGAACACCGGCCAGTCCACGTCCGTTCCATGGACGTGGAGCAGCGCGACGGCCTCGGCCAGAGCGCGGGGCTCCGCCCGCTTCGGCCGCAGGGTGGGGGTCAGCAGGACGCCGTCGGTCTCGGCCAGGCACTGCTGCGCCATCGCGGTGCAGGTGGCATCGGGACCGATCTCCACGAACCGGCCCACCCCCTGCTCCTCCAACACCCTTACCGCGTCGTGGAAGCGGACCGGCCGACGCACGTGCGACACCCAGTAGCCGGGGTCGCACAACTCCTCCGCCGTGGCCACCGCGCCCGTCAGCGTGGACACGATCGGGATCTCCGGCCGGTGGTAGGTGAGTCCCTCGGCCACCTCCCG
>NZ_JBHVFU010000034.1:0-11661 GCF_042801455.1 Streptomyces sp. NPDC057565
TGACCCGAGAACACGAACGCCGTCCGACCCCCGGCATCCGCCACACCCCGAACCAGACCCGGCGCCTCCTCACCCCCAGCCAACGCCACCAGACCACGGACGAGTTCACCACGGTCCACGCCGGTCACCGCAGCCCGATGCTCGAACATGGTCCGCGTGGTCGCCAGCGCGCATGCGGCTTCCGCGAGGTCCAGATCCGGGTCCTCGCCGAGACGGGCCAGCATGCGCTCGGCCTGGGCGCGCAGCGCCGCATCCGTGCGGCCGGACAGCAGCCAGGGCCGCGCTTCCCCGGACCCGGGTTCGCCCCCGGGCCGGGCCGCGGACTCGCCCTCAGATGCTTCCTCGATGATCACGTGCGCGTTGGTGCCGCTCATGCCGAAGGCGGAGACCCCGACCCGGCGCGGGTGACCGTTGCGCGGCCACGGCACCGGTTCCGTCAGCAGTTCCACCGCGCCCTCGGACCAGTCCACGTGTGACGACGGTGCGTCGATGTGCAGGCTTCTGGGCAGCAGGTCGTTGCGGAGTGCCATCACCATCTTGATCACGCCGGCCACACCGGCCGCGGCCTGGGTGTGCCCGATGTTGGACTTCACCGACCCCAACCACAACGGACGACCCACCTCACGGTCCCGGCCGTAGGCGGCCAGCAGCGCCTGCGCCTCGATCGGATCGCCGAGGGCGGTGGCGGTGCCGTGTGCCTCCACGGCGTCGACCTGGTCGGGGGTGAGACGGGCGTTGGCCAGCGCCGCCCGGATCACCCGCTGCTGGGCGGGACCGTTCGGCGCGGTGAGCCCGTTGGAGGCACCGTCCTGGTTCACCGCGCTGCCCCGCACCACGGCAAGGACGCGGTGGCCGTTGCGGCGGGCGTCCGACAGCCGCTCCAGGAGCAGCATTCCGGCGCCCTCCGACCAGCCGGTGCCGTCCGCGGAGTCCGCGAAGGTCCGGCACCGGCCGTCACTGGACAGGGTGCCTTCCGCACTGAACTCGACGAACGTCCTGGGGGTTGCCATCACCGACACGCCGCCGGCCAGTGCCAGACCGCACTCGCCCTGACGCAGGGCCTGGACCGCCAGGTGGAGGGTGACCAGGGAGGACGAGCAGGCGGTGTCCACGGTGACCGCGGGCCCCTCCAGACCGAAGGTGTACGCCACCCGACCCGACACGACCCCTGACGAGCCGTAGCTGCCGGGGTAGTTGTGGTACATGACGCCCGCGAAGACGCCGGTCGCGCTGCCCTTGACCGACCGGGGGGAGATGCCCGCGCGTTCGAAGGCCTCCCAGGACGTCTCCAGCAGCAGCCGCTGCTGCGGGTCCATCACCAGGGCCTCGCGGGGGCTGATACCGAAGAGGTCGGCGTCGAACTCGGCCGCCTGGTGCAGGAAGCCGCCCTCGCGGACGTAGCTGCTTCCGGGTCGCTCCGCCGTGGGATCGTAGAGCCTGCCCAGGTCCCAGCCACGGTCGGTGGGGAACTCCCCCACCGCATCGACCCCGTCGGCGACCAGCCGCCAGAACTCCTCGGGCGTGGTCGCCCCTCCGGGGAACCGGCAGGCCATGCCGATGATGGCGATGGGCTCCTGGGAGGCCTCGCTGAGCTGTCTGTTCTGCTCCCGCAGGCGCTCGGTCTCCTTGAGTGACGCGCGGAGGGCGTCGACGAGCTCGGTTTCGGACGTGTTCATCGCGCCTCCCTGTGGCGTATGACCAGCTCCTCGAGTCCGGGGACTATGTCGCGAGGGCTCGGCTTGGCGAGTGCTTCCTGCTGCAACCGGGCCGCCGCCTCCCTGAAAGAGGGGGTCTCCAGCAGCCGGCGGAGCTGTTCGACGAGCGAGCGCCCGTCGGCGACCAGGCCGGCACCCCTGGCCTCCAGTTCGCGCATCACGCCGGTCTCGCCCCAGATGTTCCCGGGGATGCCCAGTTGGGGTACGCCGTGGACGACGGCGGCCCCGACCGTTCCCATGCCTCCGTAGTGGACGACGGCCGAGCAACTGGGGAGCAGTTCGTTGAGCGGTACGAAGTCGAAGAGCCGTACGTTGTCGGGGATCCTGGTGCCCTGCGGGATCTGGTCGGTCCGCAAGGTGGCCACCACCTCGGCCTCCAGGTCGGCGACGCCTTCGAGCACCTCGGCCACGGAGATCTCCTCGCCCCCCGCGGTCCCCCGCACCCCGAGGCTGCGGCGGGTCTGTCCCAGCGTGAGGCAGACCCGGGGCCGCTTCGGTTCCTTGCGCAGCCAGCCGGGCACGACGGCGGGGCCGTTGTAGGGAACGTGCCGCACCGGCCGGTGGTCGGTGGCGAGGGGTACGTGGAGCCATTCGGGCAGCGGGTCGATGGTCGCCTGTCCGAACACCATGTCCTCGGCGAACTCCCCGCCGAACGGTTCCAGCTGGGCGCCCAGGTACGAGGCCATGGGGTCCTGCGCCGGGTCGGCGGACTCCTTGCCCGCGAGGTCGCGGTAGAGCTGCCACATGCGGCCCCAGTGGTCCGGGGCGGGCAGGATCCGCGCGTGCGCGGTGTCCACGGCGCGGGCGAGGACCGGTCCGGCGTAGTTGTGTGCGTCCCACAGCACGAGGTCGGGCCGCCAGGCGCGGGCGAACTCCACCAGGTCGTCGCGCATCGCCCTGTCCGCCAGGTACTCGCAGGCGGCCTGGGTGTACGCGGTGAGCGTGCCGCGCACGTAGTCCAGGGAGAGTTTCTCGGGACTGGTCTCGGCGATGTCGTACCCCAGGCCGAACGGAGTGCTGGAGGTTCCGGGCATGCCGCGGGGCGGGGTCAGGCTGTCGCCCACGGCCACCGCGGTCAGCCCGGTGCTCTTGATCGCTTCGGTGAGGTTGGGCTGACTCGCCACACAGACTTCGTGTCCCGCGGTGCGCAGGGCCCAGGCGATGGGCACCAGGTTGTTCAGATGCGAGTTGACGGCGGATGTGGTGATGAGAACGCGCATGAACCCTCTCCAGCAGGACGGGTGAAGGCAGGTGGACGGGGGGTGTGGACGGGCGCTGGTCAGCGCGCCGTGGCGATGGGTCCGCAGTGGCGGCGGTACCACCTGACGGTCTCCTCCAGCCCTTCGCGCAGCGACAGGGGCTGGAGGTCGACGACGCTGTCGAGCCGGCTGACGTCGAGCGTCCGGCTCGGCCGGCCACCGGACCGCCCGGGGTCGAAGGTGATGCGCTCGGGCTCCCCCAGCGCCGCGCACACCATCTGGGCGAGCTGCAGTACGGAGACGGTCTCGGTGGTGCCGATGTTGAACGTCTGGTACTTGTTCGCCTCGACCATCCGCAGGATGCCCCTGACCAGGTCGGTCACGTACATGTAGGTGCGGGTCTGGCTGCCGTCGCCCCAGATCTCGATGGACTGCCCGGCCAGTACCTTGGCGAACATGCTGGGCACCACCCGGTCCGTGTCCACCTCGAAGTTGTCCCGCGCCCCGTAGACGCTGGTGAGGCGGGGGACGAAAATGCTCATGCCGTGCTGGTGCCGGTACGCCTCCGCCAGGATCTCGGCGTAGCACTTGGACAGGTAGTAGCCGTCGGGCGCGTAGTGCATCCCCCGCCGGAAGTCGTCGTCCTCGGGGATCGGGTCGGTGCGGGCCGACGCCGCGTAGATGTCACTGGACCCCAGGAGGACGGTCTCCGGAGTGCCGTGGCGCCGGGCGCAGTTCAGGATGTTGGAGACGGCCCGCATGTTGTCGTCGAGGATGCGCGCGGCCTGGTCGCGGCGAGCCTCCGCCGTGCCGGAGACGACGGCGCAGTGGAAGACCGCATCGACGCCGCCGGGGGCCGTGTCGAAGACGCGGCGCAGGGCGACCTCGTCCCGCAGGTCCATCCCGACGGTCGTCAGCATGTCGGTCTCCGGCAGTTGCGGCAGCACCTGCCGGTTGTCCCTGCGGTACAGGCAGATGACTCTGGCCCCGCGCTCCAGCAGTTGCTCGGCGAAGTGAGAGCCGATGAATCCGCTGCCCCCGGTGACGACCGCGGTCTTTCCGGCCCAGCGTCCAGTTGGCATCTTCTTCCTTCCCGTCCGTGGACGGCCGGCTGCACCCTTCAGGCGCGGTGCCCGGCCACCTTTTCTTCCAGTTCCGCCACCAGGGCGCGGGGGCTGGGGGTCCGCTGAATCTCCTGCCGGATGCGCTCGGCGTTCTCCCGGTAGGAAGGGTCTTCCAGAATCCGGGAAATCTTGCTTTGCAGGGAATCGCCGTCGACCTTGCTCTTGAGTGCCTCTCCGGAGAGCCGCTCGTGTTCCAGCAGCATTCCGGCGCCGCGTTCCTCCAGGCTCCGGCCGAAATCGAGTTCGTCCCAGTACCGTCCGGGGGCGATGATCTGCGGAACCCCGTGCACCAGTGCGTTTCCCAGGGTTCCGAAACCGCCGTGGTGAATGACCGCCGAACAGCTGGGCAGCAACTCGTTGAGCGGTACGAATTCCACCGCCCGCACGTTCTCCGGGAGGGCGCGCAGTTCGCCCAGTTGGTCGGAGTTCAGGGTCGCCACGACCTCGATGTCCAGCTCCGCGACGGATTCCAGCAGGTCCTGGACGGAGAAGACGTCACCGCCGAGCACCTCCCTGGCCGTCATGCCGAGTGTCAGGCACACCCGCGGCCGCTCGGGCGGCCGGTGGACCCAGTCGGGCACTGCGGTGGGCCCGTTGTACGGCACGTACCGCACGGGGTGGTACGGCAGGTCCAGGGGGACCTGCATCCAGGAGGGCGTCGGGTCGATCGTCCACTGCCCGGTCATCATCTCGGTCGCCAGTCCCTCGTGGAACTCGCAGCCGAACCGTGCGAGTCGGCCCGCCAGCCAGTCGCCGACCGGGTCGTCGCGCCGCTCCGGCTCCTGTCGGCCGAGGAGCTCGGTGTACTTGTCGTACATCCGGCCGATGTGGTCGACGCCGAAGAGCATCCGGGCGTGTGCCGCTCCGCTGGCCCGGGCGGCAACCGGGCCGGCGAAGGTCATCGCGTCCCAGATGACCAGGTCGGGCCGCCACGACCTGGCGAACTCCACCAGGTCGTCCAGCATCGCCCGGCCACCGGTCGCGTGCTCGTAGTGGGTCGAGCACGCGACGGTGAAGGTTCCCAGGACGTAGTCCCAGGTCAGCACCTCGGGCCTGGTCTCGGTGACACCGGCGTTGAGGTTCCGCCATGACGTGCCGCTCGTCACGTGGTCGCCGTCCTGGGCCGGCCGGCCCGGCATGCTCTCCTCCTCGCCCACCGGCACCGCGGCGAGCCCGCTGCGGCTGATCGCCTCCACCACCTGGGGCTGACTGGCGACGCACACCTCGTGCCCCGCGGCACGCAACGCCCAGGCGATGGGCACCATGTTGTAGAAGTGCGTCTTCGCGGCGTACACCGTGAAGAGGACACGCATCGGTTCTCCTCGGGCCTCCGTCGTCCCTGCCGGCAGTGGGATCGGCCGTCAGGCGCCGACGCCCGCGCCGACGCGTCCGATAGGCGTGTCCCAGTCAATGCGGTGCTCGTAGAGCCAACGCATCTCCTCCTGCCCCTCCCTGGACCCGCGCTCGCTGTAGGCGACGCGGGCGAAGATGTCCCGGCCTATGCGCATGAGGGGGCCGTTGACCTGCAGCGCGCGGCCGCACTGCCGGCCGAATTCCACGACGCGTTCGACCCGCTTCCGGCGGATCTCCTCGAAGCGCTCGAACGCCTCCGCGATGTCGGGGATGTCCCGCAGGCACCTGGCGAGCTCGACGGAGTCCTCGATCGCCATCGACACGCCCTGCCCGGCCGAGGGGGAGGTGGCGTGGCAGGCGTCGCCGATCACGATCATCCGCCCGTTGTGCCACTTGGGCAGGTGCGGGATGTCGTAGATCGGCCGCGGCGGCCAGATCTCCTCGGTGGCCTTGACGATCTCCACCGCGGAGCTCTCGTCCTTGGCGAAGAGCTCGTACAGCGACTCGCGCCAGGCCTCGGGGGTGAGGGAGGCCAGCTCCTCGGGGGTGGGCTCCTTCTGCCGGGTCACGCTTGCGTACCACCAGATCCGGCCCTCGTGGTCCGGGATGTGGCAGAAGAAGGCGCGCTTGCCCAGGTACATGAACTCGGTTCCGGTGTGGCTGGGGGCGGAAACGCCCGTGGCGTACCCACCGGTGGTCCAGAGCCCGCCGTACCGGAACTTGAGCTCCGCCGGATCGATGGTCTTCCGGGTGACGGAGTGCAGTCCGTCGGCGCCGACGAGGAGGTCTCCCTCGGCGGTGGTGCCGTCGGCGAAGAAGGCGGTCACGCCCTTGTCGGTGATCTTGGCGTCGACCAGCTGCTTGCCGAAGTTGACCTCGATGCCCCGGTTGATCGCCTCGTCCCGCAGCGTGGTGTAAAGGTCGGAGCGGGTGATGGCCCGGGCCACGGTCCCGTCGGGCAGCGGGGCGCCGTTGGGGACCTGTGCCAGCTGCTTTCCGTTCCCGAGGTGGAACCGATATCGGGGAATGTCGAAGCCATCCGTCAGATGGTCCATGCCCAACGCGAGCAATGCGCTGTAGCCGTTCACCGCGAGTACGAGATTCTGGCCGATTCCGTCCGCACCGCGGTCGTACGCCTCATAGACGACGGGTTCGATGCCGGCCTTCTGGAGGGCGATGGCTGTGGTCGGCCCGGCGACCCCACCACCGATGATCAGAGCTTTGGTCATTGACGTCGACTTCCTCAATCATCCGGTCGTGCAGTTGACTTTCCCTGACCTGGGAAACCGGGGCAGTGGCATTCCACGCATGGCACGGCGTGGCGCCAAGCGAATCCCAACCCTCACACGTGAACGCGGTCCCGGCAGCCCCTACCCACCCCTCTTCACGGTCGCCGGGGCAGTGGCCCGCACACCCCCCTGGCAGGGGTGTTCCCGGACTCCCCGCCCGGCTATGAACGAGGGAAAGCCGTAGTGAATGGAGAAGTCTTGGCATGACCAGGCACCAGATCGATCCCAGGCTTTTCGACGACAGCGACGTATCGCGGCATCTGCTGGCCGCACGCGGCACGCAGTGGATGCGGGGGAACCGGGGTGACCCGTACGCGCTGCTGCTGCGGGCCCAGGAGGTCGACGCACAGCGGCTGTACCGGGCGATGCGCGGCCGTCCCGAGCTGCGGCAGAGCGAGTCCGACGTGTGGGTGACCGTCAACCACGGGCTGGGCGCCGAGATCCTCCGGGATCCGCGGCTGAAACTGCGCGATCCCGCCGCCCGTCGGCGCCGCCGCGTCTTCGGCATCGACTCGGGGACCACGCTCAAGCACGTGCTGACGGTCGACGACGCGCTGCTGGCAATGGAGTGCGACGAGTACGGGCGGCTGCGGGACCACGTCTCCTCGTTCCTCGGCCCCGGGGCCTCGGACCGTCGAAGGGACGCGGAGGCGGTCTTCGCGGACAGGCTCGACCGCCTGCGCGACTCCGGCTCGTTCGACGCCATGACCGACTTCGCGCGTCCCGCGGTGCTCACGGTGCTCGCGGAGGCGGCAGGGGTGCCGCCGGAGCGGCGGGAGGGGTTGCCCGCCCTGTGTGCCGACGTCGCTCCTCTGCTGGACTCCTTGCTGTGCCCTCCCACGCTGGATGCCACCAGGCGGCTGGTGGTGGCCTTCGACGAACTGCGCGACCTGACCGCGAAGTCGGCCACCGTCCCGGACGAGGAGGACGGCGTGGTTCTGGCGCTGCTGTTCACCGTGGGCGTGGAGGTCGCCGCGAACCTGGTCTGCAATGCATTCCTGGCCCTGGCCGAGCACCCCGGTGAGTGGGAGATGCTGCGCTCCGGCGCACGGTCGGCGTCCGACATGGTGGAGGAGACTCTGCGGCATTGTCCGCCGGTGCGGCTGGAGAGCCGCATCGCCGCGCAGGATGTCACGCTCGCCGGCCAGGAGGTCGGCAAGGGCAGTCAGGTGGTGGTCCTCGTCGAGGGGGCGAACCGGGATCCGGACGTGTTCGCCGCCCCGGACCGGTTCGACACCGGGCGCGGCTCCGCGGGCGTCCACCTGTCACTGGCCGGCGGTTCGCCGGCGGCCGCCATCGGCCCGGCCGCCCGCCTCCTGGCGGAGGCCGCGGTGTCCGCACTGGCCGCGGGCGGGTGCGCGCCGTTCCCGGAGGGCGAGGTGGTGCGCCGGATGCGGTCTCCCGTCGTCCGCGGCATCGCGCGGTGCCCGGTCGCCGTCCGCTGAACCCGAACGGCGTCCCGGCCGGAGGAATGCTTGCGATCCTCCGGCCGGGACGCCGCGCCGTTCAGCCGACCAGTTCGCGGGCGATGTCCATCACGTACTGGCCGTACCCGGACTTCCCCAGCGCGGTGCCCAGCCGGTGGCACTCCTCCGCGGTGATGAAGCCCTTGTGCAGGGCGATCTCCTCCAGGCAGGCGATACGCACACCCTGCCGCTCCTCCAGGGTCCGCACGTAGAGCGAGGCCTGCAGGAGCGCCTCCGGGGTTCCGGTGTCCAGCCACGCGAAGCCGCGGCCCAGGTCGATCAGCTTCGCCCGGCCGCTCTCCACGTAGACCCGGTTCACGTCGGTGATCTCCAACTCACCGCGGGCCGACGGCCGGACGTTCTTGGCGATGTCCACGACCTCGTTGTCGTAGAGGTACAGCCCGGTGATGGCGCGGTTGGAGCGGGGGTGCTCCGGCTTCTCCTCGATGGAGACCAGTCGGCCGGTTTCGTCGGTCTCCCCCACGCCGAAGTGCTGGGGATCCTTCACCGGGTACCCGAACAGCACGCAACCGGCCACGTTCTTGGCGTTCTCCTCCACCAGCCCCTGGAATCGGGGGCCGTGGAAGATGTTGTCGCCCAGTACCAGGGCGACCGTGTCGTCACCGACGTGGTCGGCCCCGATGATCAGGGCCTCGGCGAGGCCGTTCGGCTCGGCCTGTTCCGCGTAGGTGAGGGAAACCCCGAGGTGCGAGCCGTCTCCGAGCAGCCGCTGGAACTGCGGGATGTCGTGAGGCTTCGCGATGATCAGGATTTCTCTGATGCCGCCGAGCATGAGAACGGACAACGGGTAATAGATCATCGGTTTCTCGCCGACCGGCAGAAGCTGCTTCGATACCGCCAGCGTCACCGGAGTGAGCCGGGACCCCGACCCACCCGCAAGAATTATTCCCTTCATTCGCCCATATCCCTTGATAGCGAACCGAAATATCGTCCTGGCCGGTCAAGAAGGTGTATGGAAAATAGCCATGACGCCGGTGGGACATCAAGGAAGTTCCATGCGGACTGGGGTGGGAAGCACTCCGCTGGGGCATCTAGGGGTTGTTGGGATTTCACCCCTGTAGTCGAATTCCCCTCGACGTCAGCCACGGAGGCCACTGGGGCCTCGGGCGTGAAACATCGACACAGGAGGTGGAGGCGGCCGTGGTCACACGCGTGTGGGACTACCTGGCGGAATACGAGGTGGAGCGGGACGACATCCTCGATGCCGTCGACCGGGTCTTCAGCTCCGGGCAGCTGGTGCTCGGCGAGAGCGTGCGCGGCTTCGAGGAGGAATTCGCCGCCTACCACGGCGTACGCCATGCGGTCGGGGTCGACAACGGCACGAACGCGTTGAAGCTGGCGCTGCAGGCACTGGGCGTGGGGCCGGGCGACGAGGTCGTCACGGTGTCCAACACCGCCGCGCCCACGGTGGTCGCGATCGACTCGGTGGGCGCCACCCCGGTGTTCGTCGACGTGCACGCGGAGAACTACCTGATGGACGTCGCGCAGGTGGAGGCGGCCATCACGCCGCGGACCCGCTGCCTGCTCCCGGTTCACCTGTACGGGCAGTGCGTCGACATGGAACCGCTGCAGCGGCTGGCGGAGCGCCACGGCCTGGCCGTTCTGGAGGACTGCGCTCAGGCGCACGGGGCCCGCCACCACGGGCGCATCGCGGGCAGCATGGGCGATGCCGCCGCTTTCTCCTTCTACCCCACCAAGGTGCTCGGGGCGTACGGCGACGGGGGCGCCGTCATCACCTCCGACGACCAGGTGGAGCACAACCTGCGCCGACTGCGGTACTACGGCATGGAGGAGCGCTACTACGTCGTCAGCACCCCCGGGCACAACAGCCGCCTGGACGAAGTGCACGCGGAGATCCTGCGCCGCAAGCTGACCAGACTGGACCGCTACACGGCGGGCCGGCGCGCGGTGGCCCGCCGCTACGAGGAGGCCCTGGGCGACACGGACCTGGTCCTGCCCCGGTCGGCCCCGGGCAACGAACACGTCTACTACGTCTACGTGGTCAGGCACCCGAAGCGCGACGCGATCATCGAGGCGCTCAAGACGTACGACATCATGCTGAACATCAGCTACCCGTGGCCCGTCCACACCATGGACGGTTTCCGGCATCTGGGGTACGACAAGGGGTCGCTCCCGGTGACCGAAAAACTGGCCCACGAGATCTTTTCTCTGCCCATGTACCCCTCTCTTTCCGAAGAACTCCAGGACAAGGTCATCAGCGCTTTGCGCGAGGTCCTCAGAACTCTCTGAACCACTTCCCTTCCCCCCGGGGGGACGGCCCCGGTGCCATGGCACCGGGGCCGTCCCTTATTTCCCCCCGATTGAATAGGGGTTGGCCACCCTACGGGTCGTCAGTACGCTGCCGAGCATGACAAGTTGCCGTATCTGCGGCGGTACCGTCCAGGAATTCTTCGACTTCGGACGGCAGCCGGTTTCCGACGCTTTCATCGACCCCAACGGTGGCAATACCGAGTTCTTCTACCGGCTCACCGTCGGCCACTGCACGACGTGTTCCATGGTCCAGCAGCTCAAGGAAGTCCCCCGGGACCGCATGTTCCCGGGGGACTATCCCTACCGCTCGTCGGGATCCGCCGTGATGCGAAAGCACTTCGCCGCGACCGCGGACCGCTTCCTGGCCACCGAACTCGTCGGTGAGGACCCGTTCTACGTCGAGATCGGCTGCAACGACGGGATCCTGCTCGGCGCCATCAGCCGTGCCGGAGTACGGCACCTGGGCGTCGACCCCGCCGAGAGCGCCGTCGAGGTGGCTCGGGAACAGGGCTGCCGGGTCCGCAGCTGCTTCTTCGAGGAGGCGACCGGTGCCGAGATACGGGCGGCCGAAGGACCGGCTCAGCTGATCTTCTCCGCCAACACCATCAGCCACATCGGGTACATCGACTCGATCTTCGCCGGCGCCGACGCGCTTCTTGCCCCGGGCGGCGCCTTCGTGTTCGAGGACCGCTACCTCGGCGACATCGTCGAGCACGCCTACTTCGACCAGATCTACGACGAGCACTTCTACCTGTTCGGGGTCCGCTCGGTGCAGAACATGGCGCAGCGCTTCGGCTTCGAACTGGTCGACGTCGAGCACCTGCCGGTACACGGCGGCGCCATGCGCTACACGACGGCGCGGGCGGGAGAGCGCGCTCCCGCCCCGGCGGTGGCGGAGTGGCTGGCGTCGGAGGAGAAGCAGCAGCTCGCCGAGCCGGAGGTCTACACGGAATTCGGCGCCCGCGTCGAGGCCAACTGCCGTGCGCTGGTCGAGCTGCTCACCTCGCTGCGCGCGGAGGGCCGGAGCGTGGTCGGGTACGGCGCCACGTCCAAGAGCGCCACGGTCACCAACTACTGCGGGATAGGCCCCGACCTGATCCCGTTCATCTGCGACTCGACGCGGGAGAAGCAGGGCCGGCTGACCCCCGGGGCCCGCATCCCGATCCTCCCTCCCGACGCGTTCTCCGACCCCTACCCCGACTACGCGCTGCTGTTCGCCTGGA
>NZ_JBHVFU010000034.1:11758-90933 GCF_042801455.1 Streptomyces sp. NPDC057565
GGAACCACGCCGAGGAGGTCATGGCGAAGGAGCAGGCGTTCCGGGAGGCCGGCGGCCGCTGGATCCTCTACGTGCCGGACGTCCACATCGTCTGATGCGGCGACGTCGAGCGAGGAGCATTTGATGACGGAACTTTCGGCTCGTCCCGTCGGCCCCGCGGCCGGCGGAAGCCATTCCATCGCGACGAAGATCGCGGAGTCGGTGCACACGCGGGACAGCCCGCTCACCGGGCTGGACGAGTTCCACTGGTGGTTCGA
The DNA here is from genome assembly GCF_042801455.1 of Streptomyces sp. NPDC057565. NCBI lineage: Bacteria > Bacillati > Actinomycetota > Actinomycetes > Kitasatosporales > Streptomycetaceae > Streptomyces > Streptomyces sp. NPDC057565. The sequence goes on from NZ_JBHVFU010000034.1 coordinate 12,016, forward strand.
CGGGTTCGCCCGCCTGTCGCCCTGCGAGGTGCGGCTCATCCCGCTGGACGACCTCGTCGGCTGGAGCAGCCACCCGGTGACCGGCAACCTCATCCACGACAGCGCCCGGTTCTTCCAGGTCGAGGGCCTGGACGTGCACATCCCGGACGGCCCGGTGCCGCACTGGAGCCAGCCGATCATCAACCAGTCCGAGATCGGTATCCTGGGCATCCTGGTCAAGGAGTTCGACGGTGTGCTGCACTGCCTGATGCAGGCGAAGGTGGAGCCGGGCAACGTCAACGGGTTCCAGCTCTCCCCCACCGTGCAGGCGACCCGCAGCAACTACACCCGGGTCCACCGGGGCCGGGCGGTGCCCTACCTGGAGTACTTCCGGACCCCGGAGCGACACCGGCTGATCACGGACGTGCGCCAGTCGGAGCAGGGGTCGTGGTTCTACCGCAAGCGCAACCGGAACATGGTCGTGCAGGTGGACGAGAACGTCGAACTGCTGGAAGGGTTCTGCTGGCTCACACTCGGCCAGGTGCACCAACTCCTCGCGGAGGACGACTTCGTGAACATGGACGCCCGTACGGTGCTGTCCTGCCTGCCCTTCTCCGGTGCCGATCCCCTGGTGCCCGTCCCGGCCGACGACGAGGGGTTCGGCTCCGCGCTGGTCCGCTCGTGCAGCGGGGCCGGCGGCAGCCGTCACACGGTGGACGACATCCTCAAGTGGATCACCGAGGTGCGGAGCCGCTCGGAGGTGACCACCGAGAAGCTGCCGCTCAACCGGCTGGAGCAGTGGCACCGCACCGAGTACTCCATCACCCACGAGACCGGGCGCTTCTTCGACCTCGTCGCCGTCGACGTACAGGCCGGCGGCCGTGAGGTCCAGCACTGGACCCAGCCGATGATCAAGCCGTACGACACCGGCGTGGTCGCCTTCCTGGTGAAGCGGATCGACGGAGTGCTGCACGCGCTGGTGCACGCCCTGGTCGAGCCCGGCTACCTGGACGGGGCCGAGCTCTCCCCCACCGTGCAGTGCACGCCGGCGAACTTCGACCACCTGCCCGCGGCGGCTCGTCCGATGTTCCTGGACGAGGTGCTGAACGCACCGCCCGAGCGGATCCGTTACGACGTCGTCCTCTCCGAGGAGGGCGGCCGCTTCTTCCAGGCGCGAAACCGGTACATGATCGTGGAGACGGACCACGACACCGAGCCCGGCCATCCCGACTTCCGTTGGATGACCATCCACCAGTTGGTCGATCTGCTGCGGCACAGCCACTACGTCAACATCCAGGCCCGCAGCCTCGTCGCCTGCCTGCACAGTCTGTCCGGGCAGCCGTCCGCCGCCTGAATCCACCACGCCCCCGGAAAGGTCCGCGCTCATGTCGCGTTGTCGGGTATGCAGTGCAGCGGTTCACGAGTTCCTCGACTTCGGACGGCAACCGCTGTCCTCGGCGTTCCGCTCCCCCGGCGAGACGGAGGAGGAGTTCCGCTTCCGTCTCGCCGTAGGGGTCTGCGCGTCCTGCACGATGGTCCAGCTGCTGGAGGAGGTCCCGCAGGGCCGCAGGGCTCACAAGGGCTACCCCTACCATTCGTCGGGATCGACCGTGATGCATGAGCACTTCAAGCGGACGGCCCGCCGCTTCCTTTCCGCCGAACTCACCTCGACGGACCCCTTCTTCGTCGAGATCGGCTACAACGACGGAGTGGTCCTGGACACCGTCCGCGACGCCGGTGTGCGGCAGCTGGCGTTCGAGCCGTCCGGAGAGGGTGCCGGACGGGTCCACTGCTCCTTCTTCGATACCGCGTCCGCGCAGGAGGTACGGACCGCCGAGGGCCCCGCGGACATCATCTACGCCGCCAACACCCTGTGCGACGTCGCGGACATCGCCACCGTCCTGGAGGGTGCCGACATCCTGCTGGCGCCGGACGGAGTGCTGGTCTTCGAGGACCCCTACTTCGGCGAGATCATCGAGCGGACCAGCTTCGACCAGATCTACGACGAGCACTTCTACTACTTCACCGCCCGCTCGGTCCGCGCCATGGCACGGCGGTCCGGGTTCGACCTGGTGGACGTCGAACGACTCCCGGTGCACGGCGGCCAGATCCGCTACACCCTCGCGCGCACCGGCCGACGCGGGCCGACGGCTGCGGTGACCGAGCTCCTCGCCGAGGAGGAGTCCAGGGGGCTGACCGAGCCGGAGACCCTGAACGGGTTCACCGCCACCGTCGCGACGATAAGGACCGAACTGGTCGAGCTGCTGCGCCGATTGACCCGGGAGGGGCACCGCGTCGTCGGCTACGGAGCCACCGCGAAGAGCTCGACGGTGCTCAACTACTGTGGGATAGGCCCCGATCTGGTGCCCCTGGTGTGCGACTCGACCCCCTCGAAGCAGGGCAGACTCACCCCGGGGACACACATCCCGGTGCACCCGCCGCAGGCGTTCTCCGACCCTTATCCGGACTACGCGCTGCTGTTCGCCTGGAACCACGCCGAGGAGGTCATGGCGAAGGAGCAGGCGTTCCGGGAGGCCGGCGGCCGCTGGATCCTCTACGTGCCGGACGTCCACATCGTCTGACGCGGCTGAGCGGTCCGTCCCGGCGGCGGCGGTCCCCCTCCGCCGCCGGGACGGACCGCTCAGCCGGGCAGCCAGTTGCCGTGCAGCCCGAGGGGGACCCTGCGCGGCAGGTGGACGCGCGCGAGCGGCTCGGCGGTGAAGTCCTGAGCGGACAGCACCACCAGGTCGGCGGCGCCGCGGACCGGGTCGTGCGCGTACGCCAGGACGTACCCGTCGTCCTCCGCCGCTGGGGACTCGGCCGGCACGAACACGGCCTCCCCCACGGCGGCGTCCGGCGCGAACCGGTGGATCTCGCAGGAGCCGCGCAGAAGGTCGTGCTTGATCAGCGCGTTGTCGAACGCCGCGTCGGGCAGCGGCCCGTCGAGCGGCACGTAGGCCCGGTACATGGCCGCGGTGGCGGCCGCGTATCCGTAGCGGTGGCGCCGGGAGACGAAGGACTCGCTCACCCGGGGGAACTCCTGGGGACGGTCGTCGATCCGCTCCTCGCGCACCGTGCCGGCCACCGGATCAATGGTCCAGCGGTCCAGGACCCCGTAGCGGTCGGCGGTCAGCGTCCCGAAGTCGAAGCGCTCCGGGAGGGTGACCAGTTCGACGACGACATACGGCCCGTCGTCGTAGGCGTTCAATGTGTGAGAGGCGAAGCACGGGCCCACCTCCGCCCACCGGACGTCCCCGCCGGTCCGCGGCAGCAGGCCGACCCGGGCGGGCCGCCGGTCGTCCCAGGCGAAAGGGACGCCGGCGCCCGCCTGCAGGGCCTCGGGGCGGAAGGTGACCGGCGAGTCGTAGACGACGACGTGGCGCTCGGTCAGCGCGAAGTCGTGCATCATCACACTGCCGCCCATCTCGATGTCCTGGACGTGCGTCAGTTCACCGGCCGCGTCCAGCACGGTGTGCCGTACGAAGTCGAAACCCGCCACGTACGAGATGCCGTGCAGTTCCCCGGTGCGCGGATCGCGCTTGGTGTGTGCGGGGATCGTGAAACCCGGCCGGGTCGCGCCGAGCAAGCACGGTCCGATGCTGTCCAGCTCGTAGGAGAGTTCCTGCGGGGCCGCACCGCCCTCGGTGAGAGTGAGGGTGCGACCGCCGTGCCCGATTACGTGCGTGTTGCAGGAGAAGTCGGCGCCCGCTGTGGGCCTGACACCGAGTTCCGGCTCTCCCAGCCGTCTGCGGACCTCGTCCGAGCGGACCCAGCGGTTGCGGTACCACTCGGCACGGCCGTCGCGCAGCCTGACGCCGTGCACCATCCCCTCGCTCCGCATCCAGTGATGTGCGGCGGCGTCCTCCAGACCCAGGGCGTTGGGGCCGATCCGCAGGTACCTCCCGTCGAGTTCGGTGGGCAGCCGCCCGGTCACAGGAAGGTCGAAGGCGGTGATCTCCTCCGTCACCGGGGTGAGGGCGGGGTCAGGGTGCACAGCGTCTCCTCTCCGTGCCTCAGGAGAAGCGCCGGCGGAAGAGCCGGGCGGAGAGCGGGATGGCCACGAGGGTGATGCCGCCCCACCACAGGAGCGCGAGCCACAGGGAGTTCCCCAGCGGCTGGTCGAGGAACAGCGCGCGCAGCGTGTCGATGACCGCGGTGACCGGCTGGTGCTCCACGAAGGCGCGGAGGCCCGGGGCGATCGTCTCGGTCGGCGCGAACAGGTTGCTCGCGTAGGGCATGAACGTGATGATGAGGGCCAGGCCACTGGCGCCGGCGGTGCTCTTGGCGACCTGTCCCAGTAGGGCGGAGACCCAGGCGACGGCGACGGCGAACAGCAGCAGCACCAGCACGGCGCCCAGCCACTGGAACAGGTTGGCCGACGGCCGGAACCCGACCAGGAACCCGACGCCGACCAGCACGGTGAGGCCGATGACGGCGCGGAGCGCTCCCGCCACGACATGACCGATGATGACCGCGACGGACAGCACCGACATGGATCGGAACCGGTCGACGAAGCCCTCCTGCATGTCCAGGAAGACCCCGGTCGTGGTGGACACCGCGATAAGGGTGACCCCGATGGTGAGGACGCCCGGCATCAGGAAGTTCACGTACGTGGTCGACCCCACGTCGACCGCCCCGCCCAGCATGTAGCGGAACAGCAGCAGCATGACGGTGGGGATCATCACCGAGGTGACGATCTCGTCGGGCTGGCGCAGGATGTGGTTGACGTAGCGTCCGGTCAGGACCCGGGCGTCGTTGATCGCCCAGTAGATCTTCGACCCTCCGGCCTGGGGGACGCGGGCCGCGCCCTGAGACATGACGGTCACTTCTGTCCCGCCCTTTCCGATTCGCGACTCTCGGTCTTCTGCGTGAGTTGCATGAATACGTCGTCGAGCGACGGCTTAATGAGCGCGAGAGACCCTATTCGGGCTCCGCTCCGTTCGATTTCACCGAGTTTTCCGACCAGATATGCGACATCGTCCACCGCGATACTGGCCTTCATCTCATCGATATTCCAGCCGACCCTCTCCTCGCCGACGGAGCTGCGCGCGGCCGAGAAGTCCTCGGCGGTCGGGAACGCGACTTCCATGCGCTCGCTGCCGACCCGGTCCTTGAGCTCCTGCGCGGTGCCCTGGGCGATGATCCGGCCCTGGTCGAGGACCGCCACCCGATCCGCGAGCTGGTCCGCCTCCTCCAGATACTGCGTGGTGAGGAAGATGGTGGACCCGCTCGCCAACAGGCCCTTGATGGCGTCCCACATGCCGATGCGGCTGCGCGGGTCCAGACCGACGGTCGGCTCGTCCAGGAATAGCACCGGCGGAGCGGTGATGAGACTGATGGCCAGGTCGAGCCGGCGCCGCATGCCGCCCGAGTACGTGGTGACCGGCCGGTCGGCGGCCTCCACCAAGTCGAACTGCTCCAGCAGTTCGGCGGCGCGATTCCGGGCAGCGGCCATGCCGAGGCGCTGGAGCCGCCCCAGCATGACCAGGTTCTCCCGGCCCGTGTGCACGTAGTCCAACGCCATGAACTGGTTGACCAGGCCGATGGACCGGCGCACGCCGTCCGCCTGTCTGGTCACGTCGTAGCCGTTCACGCTCGCGGACCCGGAACTGGCACCGGTCAGCGTGGCCAGGATCTTTACCAGCGTGGTCTTGCCCGCGCCGTTCGGGCCGAGGAGCGCGACCATGCTGCCACGTTCCACCCTGAGATCGATACCATTGAGTACCTTCACATCCCCGAAATCTTTACGAAGCTCTTCGATCTCAATGGCATAACCGTTGCCCACGTGCGCCTCCAAGCCTCGCCGGACAACAACTGATTACGTCGCACACTGCTTGTTTATAGCATACACACACACCGACTAAGACGTCACCCAAACAGGGGGAGCAATGGCGACCACACGCGATTCCAACGGAAAATCACGCAGCAGCATCGATCTCTTGTGGGGGGACCGGAACAAGCCGCAGCGGAACCCCCGGCCCGGTCTCAGCGCCGAGCGGATCGTGGCAGCCGCGATAGAGCTCGCCGATGCCGAGGGGCTGGAGGCCCTGTCGATGCAACGCGTCGCCGGCATGCTCGACTTCACGACCATGTCGCTCTACCGCTACTTCCCGGGCAAGAGCCAGCTGATCGACGTGATGATGGACGCCGCCGCGAGCTCGCCGCCCGACCTGTCGGAGGCGGCGAACTGGCGCGAGCGCATCGAGATGTGGATGTCGGCCCTGTGGGAGCGCTACCAGCAGCACCCCTGGATGCTCCAGGTCCAGGTGAGCGGGCCGCCCGTCGGCCCCAACCAGCTCGCCTGGCTCGAGGCTTCGTTGCGTTCGCTGCGCGACATCGGTCTGACCCACAACGAGATGCTCTCCATCAGCCTCTTCCTCAACGGGGCCGTCGCCGGCCTGGCCCGGCTCACCTCGGACGTCGCGCACGCCGCCGCGGCCAGCGGGGTCGACCAGCAGGACATGAACTCGGAGTACGCCCAGACCCTGGAGCGCCTGCTGGACCCCGAGCGCTTCCCGACGCTCTCCGCCATCGTCGCGACGGGCGCCTTCCAGACCGGCGACGCTTCCGGCAGCGACACGCACGGTTTCACCTTCGCACTGCGCCGACTGCTCGACGGCGTCGAGGACTACCTGGAGGAACGGACGCGTCAACGCCGGTGACGCCGAGTCAGCTCCTCCACCTCCCGCACGACCTCAGCGGGACTCGGCGTAGCCAGCAGCTCCTCCCGGACCTGCCGGGCCCCGGTGAGGAAGGAGGGCTCCTCCAGCAGCCGCCGCAGACCGTCCCGCAGCGCCTCTGGGGTCACCTCGTCCGGGTCGAGGAACAGCCCTGCCCCGCGCGCCGCGATGCACCTCCCCAGATCGGCCTCGTCCCACCACGGCGCGGGAATGGTCAGGTTCGGCACCCCGTGGGCGAGGACGTTGCCCACCGTGCCGAACCCGCCGTGGTGGATGATCGCCGCGCAGCTGGGAAGCAACTCGTTGAGCGGCACGAACTCCACGGTGCGTACGTTGTCCGGCAGGGCCGGGAGCGCGGCAAGCTGGTCCGCGCTCAGGGTCGCGACGAGTTCGATGTCGAGTCCGGCCAGGGTGACGAGCAGCTCGTGGAAGGACACCTCGGTCGACGCGCCCCCGGCAACCGAGACCTTGTCCCCACCCAGCAGCTCGCGCCCCGACATGCCGAGCGACAGGCAGACCCGCGGCCGGGAGGGCTTCTCGAGCACCCAGTCCGGCACCGCGGTGGGACCGTTGAACGGCACGTACCGCACCGGCGTCCGGGGCACCTCCAGGGGGAGCTGCATCCACGACGGGGTCGGGTCGATGGTCCACTGTCCGGTCATCATCTCCGTGGCCAGGTCCGGCTCGTGGGTCAGGCCGTAACGCGACAGCCTGCCGGTGAGCCAGTCCGCCACCGGGTCGTCACGCCGCTCGGGCGGCTGCTCGGCCAGGAACCTCTGGTAGGTGCCCCACATCCGGGAGGCGTAGTCCAGGCCGAACAGCATCCGCGCGTGCGCCGCCCCGCAGGCCCGGGCCGCGATCGGCCCCACCAGGGTGAGGGCGTCCCAGACCACCAGGTCCGGCTGCCAGCTCCGGGCGAAGTGGACCAGGTCGTCCAGCATCGTCTGGTCGGCCATGTGCTCGTACTCCATGGAACAGCCGATGGTGAAGGTGCCGAGGACGTAGTCCCAAGTGAGCTTCTCCGCACGGGTTTCGGTGACCCCGCTCAGCCGCTGCCACGTCGCGCCGCTCCCCTCGGCGCCTCGGGAGCCCCCGGTGGCAAAGGAGTTCGACAGGTTCAGCTCGTCACCGACCGGCACCCCGGTGAGGCCGGTCCGGGTGACGGCCTCCATCAGGTCCGGCTGGCTGGCGACACGCACCTCGTGCCCCGCGGCCCGTAGGGCCCAGGCCATCGGCACCAGGTTGTAGAAGTGGGGCTTGGCGGCGAAGACGGTGAACAGGACGCGCATTCGGGTCTCCGTTGGGCGGCACCGGCACACCGACGACGGCCCCGGCTCATCGCCTGGTCCGGTGCTCGGCGGTCAGCGCCTCGATGGTCGGCACGAGGTCATGGGGGCTGGGCACGGCGAGCAGTTCGTCGCGCACCCGTGCGGCACCCTCGGCGAAGGACGGTTCGTTCAGCAGCCGGGCCAGCCCGGTCCTGAGGGTGTCGGGACCGAGCGCCTCCGGCGCGACGACGAGGCCCGCGCCGCGTTCGGCGATGTGCCGCCCGAGGTCGGCCTCGTCCCACCAGGGGGCCGGGACGGTCAGGTTCGGCACCCCGTGCGTCAGGACGTTGACGACCGTCCCGAAGCCTCCGTGGTGGATGACGGCGGCGCAGGTGGGGAGGAGCTCGTTCAACGGGACGAACTCCACGGCGCGCACATGGTCGGGGAGCGCGGACACCGAGGCCAGCTGCACCGCGCTCAGGGTGGCCACGAGTTCGATGTCGAAGTCCGCCAACCCGGCGAGCAGCCGCTCCACGGAGATCGTGTCGCCGCCCATCAGATCACGGCCCGACATGCCGAGGGAGAGGGCGACCCGCGGGCGCGTCCGCCGCTCGTGGATCCAGTCGGGCACGGAGGCCGGCCCGTTGTACGGGACCTGGCGCACCGGCACGTACCGCAGGCCGAGCGGGAACTGCATCCCGGGCGGCGTCGGGTCGATCGACCACTGCCCCGTCATCAGCTCCAGGGCGTCGGGTTCCTCGAAGTCCAGGCCGTAGCGGTCCAGTCGGCCGCGCAGCCAGTCCGAGACCGGGTCGTCGCGCCGCTCGGGCGGCTGCCGGAGCAGCAGCTCCCGGTAGCGTTGGTAGGTGCGCGAAACGTAGTCCAGGCCGAACAGCATCCGGGCGTGGGCCGCCCCGCAGGCACGGGCCGCGATCGCGCCGGCGAACGTCAGCGCGTCCCAGATCACCAGGTCCGGCTGCCAGTCCCGGGCAAACTCGACGAGTTCGTCCAGCATCGCGCCGCCCGCGAAGTACTCGTACTGCACCGAGCAGCCGACGGTGAACGCGCCGAGCGCCTTCTCCCAGCCCAGGTCCTCCGGGTCCGCCCAGACCATGTCACCGCTCACGCCCTGGAAGGTCTGCGCGGTCGGTCCCCGGGACCCGCCTCCCATCCGCAGCTCGTCGCCGACCGGCAGACCGGTCAGGCCGCTGCCGCACACGGCGTCCATGAGGTCGGGCTGGCTGGCGATGCAGACCTGGTGGCCGGCCGAGCGCAGGGCCCAGGCCATCGGCACCAGGTTGTACAGATGTGTCTTGGCCGCGAAGACCGTGAAGAGTACACGCATGGAGTGCCCGCGGTCAGTCGGTGATCTCGGGGGCGTAGAACGTCTCCAGCGCCACCGGCCCGACGTAGCGGCGACAGGTGCACTGCCTCATCTCGAAGTCCACTGCGCCATACACCTTGTCGAACTCCACCGGGGTCTTGACCAGGCCGTGACACGCCTGGCTCTCTTGGTCGTGGTAGGCGAGCCCGTGGCCGCAGGTGCAGACCGGTTCCGGCAGCTCAGGCCGCTCCGCGGTGCGCCGACGCCCTCCGAACCGGCCGGCCAGGAAGCCGGTCACGGCGATACCGGCACCCACGAGAAGCGAAAGGGGGTCCACGGCACTCTCCTTACGCTCGGATCCAGATCGCATCGCGGTCTGTCCGAGAGCGTACGAGCGCGCATTGCACGGATTAACCCCTAGCTTCCCCTAACCGGCCCCCGCGTCGCGGGTCACCGGTACTCCCCTGCGCGGCCGGGGAACCCCACGGCGAGTCAGGGGTTCCCGCGTCCGGGCAGCCCTCGTAGGGTCCGGGCAGAAGTCACCATGTCGCGGAGGGAGGGAGGTCAGGATGTCGTTGCTCGCCATCAGCGATCTGCACGTCCGGCATCCGGAGAACCGCGAGATCGTCGAGCGGCTCCGGCCGGAGTCGGACTGCGACTGGCTACTGATAGCCGGGGACGTCGGAGAGCTGTCGACGGACATCGAGAGCACCCTGACCCTGCTGCGCGACCGGTTTTCCACCGTCGTGTGGGCACCGGGCAACCACGAGCTGTGGACCGTGGCCGAGGATCCTGTCCAAGCCCGCGGCGTCCACCGCTACAACCACCTGGTCGAACTGTGCCGACGACTCGGCGTTCTCACTCCGGAGGACCCGTACCCCGTCTGGGACGGCCCCGGCGGCCCGGTCGCCGTGGCTCCCCTGTTCCTCCTCTACGACTACACGTTCCGCCCCCGCGGAACTTCCACCGAACAGCAGGCCCTGACCGTCGCGCACGACGCGGGCGTCGTATGCACCGACGAGTTCCTCCTGCATCCCGATCCCTACCTCGGACGCGCCGAGTGGTGCCGGGCACGGCTGAAGACCACGGAGGAACGTCTCGCGGCGCTCCCGTCCGACCTGCCCACAGTGCTCGTCAACCACTACCCACTGATCCGCGAACCCACCCGGGTACTGCGCTACCCGGAGTTCGCCCTGTGGTGCGGCACCGAACACACCGCCGACTGGCACCGACGCTTCCGGGCCCGCGCCGTGGTCTACGGGCACCTGCACATCCCCCGCACCACCTGGCACGACGGGGTACCGTTCCAGGAGGTATCGCTGGGCTACCCACGAGAGTGGCAGCCTCGTCCGGGGTCTCCAGGACACGTGCCCGTGGTACTGGACGGCGCCAGCCGTACGGGGCACCGGTGATCGATGCCCCAGCGCTGTTCCCGGCCGCCGTCGTCCACGCCGAACTCTTCCACGATCCGTCGGACCAGCGGCTTTTCCCCGGGGAGGAGGCGCTCGTCGCGAACGCGGTGGAGGCACGCCGCCGGGAGTTCACGTCCGTCCGTGCGTGCGCGCGCACGGCACTCGTGCGTCTCGGGCATCCCCCGGTGCCGATTCTGAAGGGGCCGCACGGCGCCCCGTCGTGGCCCACAGGGGTCGTGGGCAGCCTGACTCACTGTCGTGGCTACCGGGCCGCCGCCGTGGCCGACCGTACGAAGGTGGCGTCGGTCGGCCTGGACGCCGAGCCGAACGAGGCCCTGCCAGACCGCGGCATCCTGCCGCTGATCGCACTGCCCCAGGAGCGTGACCGGCTCGCCGACCTGGCTCTGCGGCGCGCGGACATCTGCTGGGAACGGCTGCTGTTCAGCGCCAAAGAGAGCGTGTACAAGACCTGGTACCCGCTGACCGGTCGGTGGCTCGACTTCGAACAGGCTGAGATCACCATCCACCCGGACGCCGGTACCTTCCACGCCAGGCTGCTCGTCCCCGGCCCCGTCGTCGACGGCACCCGTCTGGACCACTTCCACGGCACCTGGCAGGCACGTCATGGTGTTCTCCTCACCGCGGTTACTGTCCCGGCCCGGCAGCAGGAAACGTGAGGTCCACGTACGCGGCGAAGCCACCGGTCCCCTCGCCGCATGCCTGCCCGGCCTGCACGCGGCCCTGCGTTCTTGACCGCCTGGGTCACCCAGCCCGCGGATTTCGACACGGTCAGACAGGCGAGACGCAGGAGCACCAGTGGTCGTCATCCCGTCGCAACTGGCAGCGGCCGCAAGCGGAATGACCTGCGCGGACGAGATTCTCCGCACGCACGGAGTTGTCGCGTATGAGGGAGCGGTTCGTGCTCGTCTTCGCGGAGTTCGACCCGGCGGGCGTGCAGTCCGCCGGGTCGAACTCACTCACACCACGGGGATCGCGCGCGGCAGCACCATGTCGACGGTGCTGCCCGCCTCGTCCTCGGCGCTCACCCGCACGCCGAGGAATCCACCGGACACGAGGGCGGAGCGCGGCGCCGTGAAGCGGTAGTGCCCGTTGGAGGCACGGTGAGCGGACACCTTCGTCCAGTGCGTGCCACCGTCCGAGGTCACCCAGGCCTGCACCGGACGCAGCCCACCGACAGCGCCCGAGACCGCGGCGTCCACCAACAGGGGCCGGTCGGCCCGGGCCCGGTTGAGGTTGTCCAGCGGAGCGTCCACGGAGGCGTTGAGCAGGTGTACCGGCGTGGTCGCTTCGCCGTCACCACCCGCGGTGAAGCCCCACGTGGCAGTCGCCTCACCGCCCATCGGGAAGGCGTCGCCCGCACTGAAGGTACGGCGCAGCTGGTACGAGGCCCGTCCCGCGTCCGGCAGCGTCGCGGTGATGGCTGTTCCCCGGTCCGCGATCACGGTTCCGTTCCGGGTCAGCCGTGTCGACGACGTCCACTTCTGCGGCGAGCCGAAGTCCCCGTAGTCGCTCACTGCGCCGTCGGGCGCGACAAAGTCGTCGACCTTGAGTTGGAGGGTTGTTCCGGTGATCTGCCCGGCCACGCCGACCGCGAACGGACCTGTGTACCAGGTGTGCTGGGTGTGCGTGCCCGGCTCGTACGTGAACTGGCGCGGCGGATAGCGCATCGAGATGCCGGAACGGTTTCGGTAGCCGAAGCGCAGCCACGTGGTGTCCTTCGCGGTGATGTACTCCGTGCGGGCGCGCGGGACGCTCAGGTACGAGGGCGAGGAAACGTTCAGACCCGTCATGGTCGGCGCGTAGACGGTGCTCCCCTCCTGGTAGCGGTACTCCTCGTTGAGTCCCCGGTACGTGGTGCGCACCTTGGCGAGCCGGTCGACGTCGTCCGCGGTGAGCCGGTGCTCGGGGTCGTCAGGTACCTGCCGCTGCCCGAAGGCAAGGTCATACAGGGCCGAGCTGTCTCCCTTGTACTGGTCGCTCCCGGCATCGGCGAGCCGCCAGTGCTCACTGAACGTGATCTTGCCGAGGTGGGATCCGGTGGTGGGTGAGATCCACAGAGCATCGCGTCCGAAGGGACCGTAGGCACCGCCGGCGAGCATGCTGTGTGTCACCGAGTAGGTGCCGTTCGCCGTGGTGCGCTTGATGTTGCCGGTCATGAACTCGGTGCGGGTGTCGCGCCCCGAGACCGACGCGGTCCACCGGTGGGCGGTGCGGGCGTCGAAGACGATCTCCTTGTCCCCCGCGTGCAGATCGGCACTGATCACGGCGACGGCGGGAGTTCCGTTCACCTTCATCGACACGTTGGCCAGGCCCAGGTAATCGCCGTCCGGGATACGCAGCGCGAGGCTGCCGCCGTTTCCGATCGTGACGCTGCCACCGGTGCCGTTGTCGGCGTTGAGCAGAGAGACCTGGGCGGGCGCCGGATTGCCGTCGCGGTTCAGGACCTTGACCGTGATGCTCTGGGCGCGGTCGAGCAGCAGCGGGATGCGCAGCGCCTGGCCACCGCCCGCCGGAGTTACGGTGAGGGCGCCGCTGTAGGTGCCGGTCGGTGTGCCGCCCGCAGAGACGTCGAGCGTGACGTCCTCGGAGGCACCTGCCGCCAGGGTCAGCGTCGAGGCGGACAGCTTCAGCAGGCCTTCGGGTGTGGTGGACCCTGCGGTCGCCAGTGTGCCGGAGAGGTCCAACCGGACGGATTCAGAGCCGGTGTTGGTGAGCTCGACCGTGCGTGTCGCGGTGCCGTCCGAGGAGTCGAGCCGGCCGAAATCGACCGCGCCGGTGTCGGCGACGACGGTCTGCTCGAGCGCGGCCGGGACGTCGACCACACCGCTGCCCACGTCATACATCGACTGCGTGGCGGACGGCTGCTTCGCCGTGCCCATCAGCGTGTGCTTGAGCCGGTCCGGCGACCAGTCAGGGTGTTCCTGGGCCAGCAGAGCGGCTGCGCCCGTGACGTGCGGCGCCGCCATCGACGTACCGGACAGGGCCGTGTAGTTCGGGTCCGGCTGAACGGTGCCGATGTTCGTGCCGGTGGCGCGAGCCGCCACGACGTTCACGCCGGGGGCGGCGATCTCCGGCTTCACCGTGCCGTTGGCGGCTGGGCCGCGGCTGGAGAACGAGGCGGTGCCGCCCGCGAAGTCGACCGCGGCGACGGACAGGGCGTGCGGCGCGATCGAGGGGGCCGACACCGTGCCTATGCCAGGACCGTTGTTGCCCGCCGAGACCACGAACAGGGTCTTGGACGAGGTGGTGAGCGACTCGAGGGCGGTCGTCACCGCGTCCTTGCCGTTGCTCAGGCCGCTGCCCAGCGACATGTTGACAACTCTCGCGCCTTGCGCGACCGCCCACTCCATTCCCGCGATCACCTGGGAGTCGGAGCCGGAGCCGTCGTCGCCGAGCACCTTGCCGACGACCAGGTCCGTGTCGGGCGCGACGCCCTTGCGCAGGGCGGGCGCCCCGGATCCGCTGCCCGCGACCGTCGCGGCGACGTGGGTGCCGTGACCCACCTTGTCCAGGGTGTTGCCCGACCCGGAGAAGTCCTTGGTCTCCAAGACGCGTCCCGCGAGGTCCGGATGTGTCCTGTCGACACCGGTGTCGAGGACGGCGACCTTCACACCGGTGCCTGTACGTCCCGACTGCCAAGCGGTGTCGGCGCCGATCTGCGTCAGGTTCCGGTCGAGAGCGTCGGCCTTCACCCGGCCGTCGAGCCAGATGCGCCGCACGCCCTTCAGGGCTGCACCGGATCCGTCGAGTGCTTCGCCGACCGTGTCCGTGTCGTCCTTGTCGAGTGTCACGGTGCTTGCGTGGATGGAGTGGAAGGTGCGCTTCGCCGGCAGCGGTCCGTCCTTGGCCAGTGCGGCGGGTCGTGTGTCCCTGGAGTGCTGGACGATCAGGGGCAGCGAGCCGCGGTGAGCGTCGTCGTAGCCGTCGCGCACCAACTCCGTGACATTGAACAGCCGTGGGTCCAGAACGCTGCCGACCTTGCCGATCACGTCACTGGGGTAGAAGTACGTGTCGCCTTCGATGTCGGTGCGGGTCAGGATTGTGCCCGGAGCAGAGCCCGCGGCGGGTTCGGCCACGTAGGACTTCTTGCCGTCGGCGGTCGTGGTCACGGTGATTCGGTCACCGGTCACGAGGGTGACGGTGGTCGAGTGTGCTGCGCCATCAAGTGTCCTGGACTCGGTGGCCTGCGCGGTCGGCACGAACAGTGAGGCGCAGAGGCCACTCACCGCCGCTGCGACGGCGAGGCGTGCCCTGCCGCGTGGCAGGAGGGGTCTGGATGGGGTCACGATGCCTCCGGATTCGGGAGTGAGGAAGGTGCGGCAGAGGAAGGCGGCGGCCACAGTCGGATGCGGTAGCAGGCCTGTTCGCCGGTGACCGTCTCCTCGAGGAGTTCGCCTGTGCCGGAACCGCACCAGGCGTGTACGCCGACCCGCACGTCAGGATTCGCGCTGTGCACTTCCACCACTCCGGCGTCGGGCAGCTGGCCGAGGCGGCGTTCCAACAGGCCGAGGATCCTCGGCCATGGTTCGCCACCCGCGTCGATGACGGTGTGCGCCGGTTCGGTGGGTTCGGTGGCGGGGGGCATGGCCCGGACGCTAATCGGCGGGCATTACCCGGCCATTACCACGCTGCGCCTCGCCCCCGTGCGTGATCGCGGCCAGCTCAAGCCGCACCCGGCGCAGCCCTGCCCGCACCTGAGGATCGTCAGTACGGGCCACGGCCCGCTCGCACGCGTCCAGGGTCTTTCGTGCCCCGTCGTACCTGGCGCACCCGACGTGCACTTCGGCGAGAGCCACCAGGGCGTACGGCAGAACCCACGACTCCTCCAGCGAGCGGGCGACGCGCACCGCCGACTCGGCCAGGGACGTCGCGCGGTGCAGTGCCCCGACGCGCAGTTCGGCCACGGCGAGGTTGCCCTGGTCGAAGGCCATCACCGCGGGGTCGCCGGTGCGGCGGGCCAGCCCGACGGCCCGCCGGGCGCAGTCTCGTGCCACCTCCCACCGACCGTCGGCGCGGGCCAGTTCCCCGACGACGGACAGCGCACCGGACAGCCGGGCCGCGTCCCCGGACGCGTCGGCCGCGAGCAGTGCCTCGTCGGCCGCCGCGCGGGCGTGCTGCGTGCGGTCCGTGGCCATGAGGCAGGCCGCGCGGATGGTGAACAGGCGTGACAGGAGCGCCTGGTGGTCCGCCCCGGGCGCGCCCAGGTACGTCTCGGCCCGGCGCAGTGCGGCCAAGGCGGCCTCGTAACGTCCCGCGTTGAAGCACAGCGCGCCGCGCGCCATCCGGTGCGCGGCCCTGTCCTCCGGCGTCCCGTGAGTTTCGAAGCGCGCCACCTCGTTGAGTACTGCAAGGCCGTCCAGGGGCCGCCCGGCCCTGCCCAGCGCTTCCGCGAGGGAGGCCGCCGCGCGCAGCGTCCCCGACGCGTCTTGCGCCCGCACGTAGTGCGCAAGGGCCTGGCGCAGGACGGTCTCCGCCTCGTGGAACCGGGCCGCCCTGCGCAGCACCTCGCCCCACGCGAGACGGGCGGCCGCTGCCTCGGGGCCGTCGAGACGGCTGACGAGGTCGGCGTAGTACCCGCACGCGCTGTCGTTGGCGAACAGCGTCGCCGCCCTCTCGGCCGCCGCGCGCAGGAACTCATGTGCTCGCGGATGGTCGGCGGCCGTCATGTGCGCGGCGATCAGGTCCACGGCGTCCGGGCGCACCCGCAGTACGGTGTCGGCGTGCGCGCGGTGCAGCCGGCGCCGTATCGCGCCGCTCTGCCGCTCCGCGCAGGCCAGCCGCACCAGCGGATGCCGGAAGGCGTACCCGAGGACCGTGCGTCCGCCCAGTACCACCTCGCGCTCCTCGACGATGCCGGCCTCGGACGCCGAGCCCAGGGCGGCCGCCACGTGGCCCGGGGCCAGTGGGGGATGGAGTCCGGTCGCGGCCACTTCCTCCAGTTCGGTCAGGGACACCGAGGTACCGGTCGCCGTCGACAGGGCACCCAGGATCTGTCGCGCGGGCTCAGGGAGGGCCGCGAGCCGTTCGGAGACGAGGTGGCGTATCCCGGAAGGCACTTCGTTCCCGGCCGGGGCGGCCGCCGTGCCCGGGTCCGCCGTCACTCCGCTCCTCGCCAGCTCGAGTGCGAACAGGGGGTTGCCGAGCGAGAGTCGGTAGATGCGGTGCTGGGCCCGGCGGGCCGTCCGCGCATCCGGCTCCGGCCCGGAAACGGCGGCGGACAGAGCGGCACAGTCGGCGCGGCCCAGGCGCAACAGGTCCACCTCGACGGCCGCGCCCCGACGCAGCAGCCCGCCTAGCGTCTGCGCGGCCGGGGCGTCCTGCGTCAGCTCGTCGTCCCGGTACGTCGCAATGAACCGCCAGGGTCGCGTCTGCGCTCCCCGTACGAGATGGTGCAGCAGGCTCAGCGATCCCGGATCGGCGTCGTGCAGATCATCGAGCACCACCAACGCCGGGGCGCCACCCGCGAGATCGGTGAGGAATCCGCTGACTGCGCGGAACAGGCGGGCGCGCTCCTCCTCAGGACCGGCCACCGGAGGAGCGCCGCCGAGCGAGGGCACCAGCGCGGCGAGCCCTGCGTGCTCCGCGCCGACGCGGGCCCGCTCGGCCGGGTCGCACTGGGCCAGACGGCCTTCCAGGGCATCGGCGAACATACCGTAGGGCGTGTGCCCCTCCGCATCGTGCCCGGAGCCCCACAGCACGGTGACACCGACTCCGGCCGCCGCGCGCGCGGCTTCGGCGACGAGGCGTGTCTTGCCGATGCCCGCCTCACCGCGCACCACGACGAGCGGGCTGCCGACGGTGGTCGTGGCGTGCTCGATCAGCAGGGAGCGCGGGCGCTCACGACCCACCAGCGGGTGCGGCTCGCGGCGGCGGATCGCCGCGGGCAGCACCGTCGGCTGACGGGTGGCGCTCGGCAGCGGCCTGCGGTCCAGCGCGGACAGTGCCGCGCGGTGCACGTCCTCGAAGTCCGGGCCCGGCCGCACGCCCAGTTCGTCCGCGAGCGCCTCACGGGAGGCGTGGTACTGGCGGATCGCCTGCCGGGGCTGTCCCGCGTCGACGAGCGTGCGGGCGAGGAGCAGCCCGAGACGCTCGTCGGCGGGGCTGTCCTCCAGTGCCGATCGCAGCACGTCCACGGCATCGGAGGTACGGGCTGCGGACAGCAGCCGCCGGGCCTGTGCGGGCACCAGCCGGTCACGCAGGACGACCAGTTCGCCCCGTCGCTGCTCCGCCCACTCCGCGTACCGGTCCTCCGGAAGGAGCTCGCGGCCGAGGGCCGAGCGGGCCGCCGCCAGTGCCGCAACGTCACCCTCGGCCAACGCCGTACGCGCGGATGCCTCGGCCTCGTCCGCGTCGACCCACACGCGGCCGGGTGCCAGCAGCAGCAGCTCGCCGTCGCCGAGCAGGAACGAGGACGGTGTTCGAGGCGCCAGATCGGGCTCCAGGGCGTGTCGCGCGGCGTGCAGCACGACCCGAAGGTTGCGTACCGCCGCGTCGGGTGGGGTGTCCGGCCAGAGCAGGTCCATGACCTGCTCCCGGTGGCGCCGCAGCCCCGGCGCCACCGCCAGGAGCTTCACCAGGGTCTGCGCGGCGCCGCGACGCCAGCGAGAGGGAACAGGGACACCGTCCGCGCGCTCGACGCGGAAACCGCCGAGCAGGAAGACGCGGAGCTGCGGTGAGTCTCCCGATGCGGCCCGTCCTGACATTGCGCCCACCATAGCGATTCCCGGAACCTGTGCGTCCCTTCTTCAACGCCCATGGTCCGGACAACCGTTACTGGCGTGTTACTCGATGTCTCCCCGCGCGGATGTACGTCTTCTCACCTCACCGCGTCGACGCGCACTGTGATCGGAACGAGAGGGGAGACACACTGTGCTCGAAGCTCTGGGACTGACTGACGTCGAGACCACGGTGTACGCGGAGCTGGTGCGGCAGGGCTCGTGCGGGATCCAGGAGTTGCCCGCGCTGTGCGCGCTGCACTCCACCGACGTCGAGATCGCGGTGCGAGGGCTGGCGGAGAAGGGGCTCGTGACCGTGTCGGCAGACAGCCGCGCCCACGTCACGGCAGCACCGCCCGACATAGCCGGCGAGGTACTGCTGCTGCGCAGGATGCAGGAGTTGCACTCGGCACGGGTCGCGATCGGCCGTCTCGCCGATGACTACCGCAGGAGCGCCCGGGAGCAGGCCGAAGGTCTGCCGGTCGAGTTCACCCCGGACGAGGCGGTGCGCCAGCGTCTGGACCAGATCCAGCGCAGGGCCCGCAGCGAGGTGCTCATGTTCGACAAGCCGCCCTACCTCAGCCTGAACAACAGCTCCGAGATCGAGCAGCTGGCCGCGGGGGTCCGTTACCGCACGGTCTATGACCGGCGTGCGGTGGAGCGGCCCGGCGGGCTCGACCGCATCCAGCGCTATGTCGCCGCGGGCGAGCAGGCCCGTCTTGCCCCGTCGCTGCCCATTAAAATGGTGGTGGTCGACCGGGAGCTGGCGATTCTGCCCGCTCTCGACGGTGGGCTGGGCGGGCCTGGTGGCTCCGCTCTCGTGCACCCCAGCCCACTCCTCGACGCGCTGGTCGAACTCTTCGAGCGACTGTGGGCCGACGGGTTACCTGTCGAGGCGTCGGGCACCGCGCCCGGTGAACTCGATGCCGCCGATGTCCAGTTGCTCATTCTCCTGCTGAGCGGGCTGACCGACGAAGTGATCGGACGTCGTCTCGGTGTCGGCCGCCGCACCGTGCTGCGGCGAGCCCGCAGCCTCATGGACCGGGCGGGAGTCGACTCGCGTATGCAACTGGGGTGGTATGCGGCACGGCATGACTGGGTCACCTTCGACGGCGCACACGACCGGCCGTCCGGCACACCTGACGCATAGGTGACCCTGTCACGAATGCGCCGTCACCTGCTCTTCTTCACGCACCGTCACCGCGCTAACGTCCCGGAACGGACCGTTCAGCGTCATTCCGCGAGGGCTCAACTCAACGCCCTGACACGGGAGTTCACGGTCCTCCGCCCCAATCCAGGAGGAGAACAAGTGCAGCACTCTGCTCGAGGCAGAACGTCCAGACGCGTGCTGGCCACCGCCGCCGTCGTCGCCGTCACCGCCTCGCTCCCCGCCCTGACCGGGCTCGCCGGAGCACAGGCGGCCCCTCCCGCCACTGGCATCGTCCAACCCCAGCAGAAGAAGGGGACGTCCGCCGACATCACCCTCGTCACCGGGGACACCGTCACCCTCACCACCGCGCCCGACGGTCGGCAGGCCGTCGACGCGCACGCCGCGCCGGGCACCGGCAAGACCTTCCAGACCGTCACCGGGCCCGACGGGGACCTGTACGTCTTCCCGTCCGACGCGATTGACGGGATCGCCTCCCGGGCTCTGGACAAGCGTCTCTTCAACATCACGCAACTCGTGAAGGACGGCTACACCGACGCGAAGAGTGACACCCTGCCCGTCATCCTCTCCTACCCCGACCGGCCGACAGCCGCGGCACTGAAGAAGCGAGCCGACCAACTCCCGTATTCCGAACGGGACATGGTTGCCGACCAGGTCGACATGACGGGTGTCCGAGTAGAGAAGGACGGTGCCGGAGCCTTCTGGAGGGCGGTCAAGCCCGTCTCGAAGAAACCCCGCAAGGGCAAGGCCGTAACCACGCCCGGGAGCAGCGGCGTCGCCAGGGTCTGGTACGACGGCAAGGCGAAGGCGTCCCTCGACGTGAGCGTGCCGCAGATCGGCGCACCCGAGGCGTGGGCCAAGGGCTATGACGGCAAGGGCACCAAGGTCGCCGTCCTCGACACGGGGGTCGACCCGACGAACGCCGATGTCAAGGACCGCATCGTCGCCAGCCAGAGCTTCATACCCGGCCAGTCCGTCACCGACGGCCATGGCCACGGCACGCACGTGGCCTCCACCATCGCCGGATCGGGTGCCAACTCCGACGGGAAGTACAAGGGCGTCGCCCCCGGCGCCGACTTGATCGTCGGCAAGGTCCTGGACAACAGCGGCTCCGGCAACGACTCGCAGATCATCGCCGGCATGCAGTGGGCCGTCGACCAGGGTGCCGATGTCGTCAGCATGAGCCTGGGCGGACCGGCCACCGCGGGTGGCGACGCCATGACCGAAGCCGTCGATCAACTGAGCGCCGAAGGCGCCCTGTTCGTGATCGCGGCGGGCAACTCGGGTCCCGCCGCCCAGACCGTGGGCAGCCCCGGCACTGCCGACTCCGCCCTCACCGTCGGGGCCGTGGACCGCTCCGACGCACTCGCCAACTTCTCCAGCCGAGGGCCGCGCATCGGCGACTACGCCATCAAGCCGGAGATCACCGCTCCCGGCGTCAACATCGTCGCGGCCCGTGCGGCCGGCACCACCCTCGGCACCCCGGTCGGCGACCACTACACGACACTCAGCGGCACCTCGATGGCGACCCCGCACGTCGCCGGCGCCGCGGCCCTCCTCGCGCAGCGCCATCCCGACTGGTCGGGGCAGCGGATCAAGGAGGCCCTCACCGCACACGCCAAGCCCAACGCCACCAATACCGTGTACGAGCAGGGCAACGGACGCGTCGACGTCCCAGCCGCGCTGGACCCGACCCTGGAGCTGTCCGGCAGCGCCGACTTCGGCCTGGTGGAGCACCAGGACACCCCTCACGAGAAGCAGACCCGCACCCTGAAGCTGACGAACCCGACCGCCACGGACCGCGAGGTGACGCTTTCCGCCGAGGCCACCGGGTCCCTGCCGCAAGGGGCGTTGACCCTGCCCGGCAGCAAGGTCGGCGTGCCCGCGGGCAGCACTGTCGAGGTGCCGGTCACCCTCGACCCGAACGGCGTGACGGCGGGTCGCTACACGGGCCGCGTCGTCGCCACGGCCGCGGACGGCGCAAGCGCCCACACCGTCTTCGGATTCAGCATGGAGCCCAAGCGCTACGACCTGACACTCGACGC
This sequence comes from Streptomyces sp. NPDC057565, assembly GCF_042801455.1. Lineage (NCBI taxonomy): Bacteria > Bacillati > Actinomycetota > Actinomycetes > Kitasatosporales > Streptomycetaceae > Streptomyces > Streptomyces sp. NPDC057565. The sequence continues at coordinate 33,628 of NZ_JBHVFU010000034.1, forward strand.
GAAGGGCCGCGACGGAGCCGCTCCGCGCCGTGTCGACATCCTGGTCATGGGTCTGGACAACAACACCTTCCAGTCCCTGCACCTCTACGGCGGACACCAGCAGGTCGCCCTGCCCGCGGGCCACTACACGCTCACCGGTGTCGTCATCTCCGGCGGCGGGGAACACGCCTCGACGGACGGAGCAGCGGATCTGTTCAACGTCGGAGACATCGACCTCGACGGCAAGGACACGACGGCCACAATCGACGCGGCCCGGGCGAAGGACTTCGACATCCGGGTCTCCAAGGCGCAAGGCGCTTTGGAAGCCTCTGACTTCTCGCACCAGGTCACCCGCACCGCAGCGGACGGCCGCCGGTCGACGGTCGGCTACGCGGGCCTTCAGAACTGGTCGGACCAGCACGTCGGCGCCATCCCGTGGAGCAAGCCGGACACGGGTGACATCCGCGCCTCGTTCTACGCCTCGAAGCGCGAACCCCTCGTCAGGGCGACCGTCACCCGGCCCGACACCTTCTCCCTGACAGCCAAGACATCCAGCTACCTCAAGCGGTTCGACGGCACCAGGACGTACGACGTCGCCGACGTCGGCGCAGGGACCGCCGACGAGCTGGCCGGCAAGTCCCTGACGGGCAAGGCGGCCCTGCTCCACACCGACACCATGACCGGAGTCGGCGCCCGGATCCGCGCCGTCGCCTCCGCAGGCGCCTCCGCGGTCGTCGTCGCACCCGCCGACGACTCGGCGCAGGGCTTCGTCGTCACCGGAGTGAACGTCCCCTACTTCGCCATCGGTCACGCCGACGGCCTCAAACTCACCGCGGCGGTCTCCGAGGGACGGACGACCGTCGCCCTCGACGGAGTCGAGGAGTCCCGCTACACGTACGGCGGACAATGGGACTACCACGGAGCCCTTCCGGACGACCTCACCGTCACCCCGGGCCCCGGCGACTTCGCGAAGATCAAGAACACCTTCCACACCGACGGCGTCGACCGTGTCGGTTACCAGACGATGAACGCCTGGGGCGCGTACCCGATGACGTCCGTCCGCTCGTCACAGTTCGTCCAGCAGGGACACCGACGCGACGAGTACGTGCGGGCCGCCTCCACCCTCACCTACAGCCAGGCGGTCGCAGCCCGCACCGACTACCCGGCATCCATGTACGAGAGCACGCACAGTTACCGGCCCGGCCAGGTCACCGACGAGCACTGGTTCGGCCCCGTCATGCACCCCGCCAACCACACCGACTACGCCTGCAACTTCTGCCGTTCCGACGTCGGCACGGTCTTCGGGCCGCAGCTCGGCGGTGACGGCGACTCGGACCACTACCTGAAGAGCAACCGCGCGCGGACGTGGACGTTCTACCGCGACGGCGAGAAGATCACCGACACCGGAGCGCTGATGGTGCCGCAGAAGGCCGACTACCGGTTCGTCGAGGACAGCGGGCGCAGCAAGGACTACGAGGGGGTCAGGCTCGGCACCAAGTCCCGCACCGAGTACAGCTTCACCTCGGCCGCGCCCACCGGCATGGACGTCGACGACTGCAAGGTCACCATGCCCAAGGCCACCACGTGCGCGGCTCTGCCCGTCGTCCTCCTCGACTACGGCATGACGGCGGACGTCCGCAACGAGGTGGCGGCCGGCGGCAAGCAGACCCTCACGGTCGACGCCTCCCGGTCCAAGGGCTACAAGGGGTCGGCCGATATGGCAGGGGCCAAGGTCTCCGTCAGTTACGACGATGGCGCCACCTGGCAGTCGGCCGACGTCGACCGCACCGACGGCCATTCCTTCCGGGCCGCATATCGCGCCCCGAAGCTCTCGGAAACGAACGGCTTCGTGACGCTCAAGGCCGAGGTCTGGGACGCGGCGGGCAACCGCACGGTCCAGACGATCACCCGGGCCTACGCACTGAAGTAGCCCGGAGCCGAGCAGGTCGGCTGCCGTCCGCGTCGGTGCGGGCGGCAGCTGCTCCTGCGACCTCCGCCGGGCGGTACTGCATGTGCGCCGCAAAGCCGGTGTCGCGACGGACCGGGGCGACAGCTCGCCGCACCACCTCCGAGGCGACTCGGTACGGTCGTCCGCGTCCCCCTCGCACCCAGCCGAGCCGGAGCGCCTCATCCACGCCGCGCAACGTTCCCGGAGCGCGGCCAGGGGACTGCCGTGCGATCAGTTCCACGGCACGCCGCACATCCGGCGACTCCCGGCCCAGCCTGCGCCGCACCATTTCCCCGTCGCCGGTCATGGCGGACAGCGCCCAAAGCGGATTCCCGCCGGAGCGACGGAACACCTCCGCAGCGGAGGGGCCGTCCCCCACGCCGGTGAACCGGGCACAGTCACGTTCGCCGAGCGGAGGCACACGCAGGCACCGCGCCGTCCCATGCGGGAACAACGGCCTGCGGCCGCGATGCGCCACCACGATTCCGCCCGATGCCCCTCGGTCCCTCGCGAGCCTGACCAGCAAACGATGCCCGGCCGGAGGAAGGCGCTCCGTGTCGTCGATGAGCCAGACGACCGGCCCCTTGCGGGCCAGGTCCCGGGCCAGCGCCATCACCTGCGTTTCGACCTGAGAGGCCGCGCGATCCGGACGGCCGCCGAGGCCGGGCAGGAGCGCGGCAATGCCGGGATGGTCCCGGGCGAGCGTCGCCCGGCCGGTGGCGTCGAGTCGCGCCGCGTGCCCGTCGACGCAGGCCAGGACCGCGCCGTACGGGCCGTGAGCGGCCGGCACACGCTCCGACGACCGAAGCACCACGGCCTCGTGATCCATCAGCCGGTCACCCAGGGCATTCAGGAGGCGGGTCAGACCGATCCCGGGATCACCGGTCAACTCGACCACCGAGGTGGCGGGCGTGCGCAACAGCGTGCACACCGTACCGAGCAGCGCTTCACGACCGACGAACTCACGTGGCGGGTCCGCACGGTGCTGAGGGGCCGGGGTTTTCGCGACGGCACGCCCGAACAGCTCCCGAAGGTGCGCGTCGGGCTCCAGGCCGTAGGTTTCAGCGAGTTCCCGCCGATGCGTGTGGAAGCACTCCGTCGCCTCCGTGTGCCGGCCCGAGGCCAGCAGCTCCGCCATGAGAGCCCGACAGACATCGACCGCGAGCGGATCCACGGCGAGCATGTCACGCAGCAGCCCGACCGCCTCGGGCCCGCTCCCGGCCAGGGCGACCGCAGCTCGCCGCCGCGCGGCCTGGTGTACACGGCGCGGACCGCGCAGGAACGCCTCGTTCTCACCGGGCAGCAACCCGTGCGTCAGCATCCGTGCCGTCCGCTCCGGCAGGGCCGCCGCGAGGGCCTCCGCGTAGTCGACCCGGACCGAGCACGGATCGAGCGCCAGCATCCCGCCGGGCTGCGAGTGGAGGTACGAGGACGGTGCACGCGCAGCCAGTTCGGGTTCCAGGGTGCGGCGCACCGCATGCAGGGCGACCCGCAGGTTGCGGTCCGCAGCCTGCGGGAGTGCCTCGGGCCACAGCAGCGCCGCGAGCATCCGCCGGTCCATCCGCTGCCCGTCCGAGACAGCCAGCGCCTTCAGGAGACGCCGCGCCCCGGGCCGCCGCCAGTCCTGCTCGGCAACGGTCCGGCCGCCCCGCTCCACCCGGAAACCACCGAGCACTCGGACGACGACAGGGATAGTGGGGACAGGGGTCATCGTGATGCCTCCTCACGGCCCGCCGACGTCAGCGGACGGCGGACGGTACGAAGGCGGCATTACCCGTCCGTTACCAGCGCGAGGCTGTTCCGGCCGTCAATTCCCGTTCTCCGGTGGCCTGCAGGCCGGTCGCCTGACGCGGGGGGCCTGTTGAGTCGGCACGGAGCGCGATGCCCAGCCCAGGTGTGCCCGGGCTGGGCTCTCACGACGGTGACCATCGGTCAATCGGCGGCTCCAGAACCGCTCGCCGCTTCCGTGGCCGATCCGGGAGCGTACGTCCCCGTGGCCGATGGCTAGTTGTTCCGCCCCTCCAGCACAACGGCCGACTCAAGGGGCGAGGCGATCTCCTGGCCCTTGCTGCGGGAGGCCCAGTCGCGGATGCCGATGATGACCATGACGAAGAAGATCGCGTAGACGATCCCGGAGAAGTACAGCCCGGAGTGGAAGGCGAGGGGCACCCCGACGAGGTCGACGGCCAGCCAGACGAACCAGAACTCCACATACCGCCGGGCCTGGGTGTACATCGCCAGGATCGAGCCGACGAAGATCCAGGCGTCCGCGAGGACCATCCACCAGGGAGCGCCGGGGTAGAACGACGCGTCGGTCGTCTTGAGCAGGGCGCCGAACGCGAAGGTCCCGGCGGCCATGGCGGCGAGCAGTACGCTGCGCTCCCGCCAGGACGCCCACCGGACGTTGATCGTGCCCTCCTTCTCCTTGCTGCGGCGCCACGTCGCCCAGCCCCACGATGCCGACGCTATGATCACAACCTGTCGAGCGGCGTTACCTCCGAGATCGACGTTCAGGCTCGCGATCAACAGCAGAATCGAACCCAGGATCTGCACCGGCCAGGCAACCAGGAACCGTCGCAGCGCCAGCCAGACGGTTGCGAGCGCCAGGAGGTTGCCGAGGAAGTCGGACCAGTAGACGGGGAAGCCGAAGAAGTTGAACTGCTCGTTCAACCACTGGAATGCACTCATTACTCACACCTTTGTTCATTCGGAGCAAGGCTGGGAGTGGGCTGTCGGCCCGAACCGGGGCCGGTGGGTGGTCACGCAGGGAGGTCGGCGCCGCGCGCCGAGTCCGTGCGCAGGGGTGCCTCAGGAGGAGGCGGTCCTTCGGTATGTGGCGAGCGCATCGTCGAGGACGCGCCGCGCGTGGTCCGAGGCGAGGACTTCCTCGGACCGCAGGACATCCTGCCGGGCGGCGCGCACCAAGTCCTCGGGGGATGCGAACTTCACCGTGTCTCGGATCCGTGCCACGAACCACACTTCGACGCGCTCACCGTAGAACTGGTCCGAGGTGTCATGGCAGTACACCTCGACGTGCACATCCGTGGTGTCGCAGAAGGTCGGGTTCGATCCGATGCTGATCGTGCCGTGGTGGACGACGCCGGTCGAGTGGCGTACCACCCAGCCGCTGTAGATCGCGGGTGGCGGCACCGGCGAGCCCGGGTCGGCCGCGACGTTCGCGGTGGGGAACCCGAGCCCGCGGCCCCGACCGGCACCGTGCACCACCACGCCCGCGAGGTGCGCGGAGACCGTCAGGGGGTCACCCATGGGGAATGAGCTCGCGGAACTGGCTGGTGTGGAAGACGAGCGGCTCCACGCCGGTGAAGAGCTCGACCGTCAGCAACTCCATGAGCACGATCTCGTGATCGCCGCCGTCGTAGGTCGCGCTCACCCGGGCCGTCAGCCAGAGCGCGGCGTCCTCGATCATGACGGCGCCATCAGGCGTCGCCTGCCACGCAACGCCGTCGAAACGGTTGACCTCCCTGGAGGCCAGACGTCGGCACAGCGCGCCCTGGCCGTGGCTGAGCACGCTCAGCCCCAGGACGGGTGCCTCCGTGAGGCGCGGCCAGGTGGTCGAGGTGCGGGCCACGCTGACCGCGGCCATGGGCGGTTGGAGCGAGATCGAGACGAACGAGCTCGCCGCGAACCCAACCGGCTCGTTCCCGCGCAGCGCGCCGATCGCGATGACTCCGGTCGGGTAGGCCCCGAAGGCGCGTCGCAGCGCATCCGCGTCCAGCTCCGCCGGTGCGGACGCCCCGGACGGGTTGTGGGCAGACGTGGCCATGGTCTTCGACATCCTCTCGTCGCGGGTTCTGTGCTCAGTGCCGGTGGCGGGCCGCGGGGTGGCTGGCCGGCAGCGCGCGGTCGGACGCTCCGGTGAGTCGTTCGCGCAGGCTCTCGCCCTGCGCGTACTCTCCGCGGAAGACCCCACGCGCCCGCAGGATCGGCAGGACCGACTCGATGAAGTCCGTCGTCGAGCTCGGCTGGATCATGGGGGACAGCAAGAAACCGTCGAGGTCGGCGCCTTCCGCGAGGGCGCAGATTTCGTCGGCGATCTCCTCGGCCGTGCCGACGACCGGCCGCGCTCCGACGCCGTGCTTGTGCCAGTCGGTGAGGACGTCGCCGACCGTCTTGCCGGCGAAGCGGGCCACCTGGGTCTGGGACAGCTCGGTGGACAGATCCGTCATGGGCGTGTCGGGCGCGTAGGACGAGAGATCGAGCCCGGTGAACATGGCGTAGCTGGCGACGGACGCCTCGGGCCGCTGGGCGTCGAGGATCCGCTGGTAGCGCCGCTCCGCATCGGACGTCGTGGCACCGACGACACAGGAGAACGCCGACATGACCTTCACCTCGTCGGCTCGACGGCCCGCCTTGACCGCCTCCTCGCGGATGGAGGCGGTGTGCCCGGCAAGTTGCTCGACCGAGCCGCTGCCCACGAACATGCACTCGCCGTGCCGGCCCCCGACCCGGCGGCCGGCGGGCGACGCCCCCGCCTGGAACAGAACGGGCGTGCCCTGCGGGGAACGCGCGGTGTTGCCATACCCCTCCGAGCGGAAGAACGGGCCCTTGTGGGTGACGAGGTGCACCTTGGCGGGGTCGGCGAACCTCCCGTCCTTGTCCTTCTCCAGCGCGTCCGGCTCCCAGGCCCCCTCCCAGTACTTGTAGACGAGTTCGAGGAAGTCCTCGGCCATCCGGTAGCGGTCGTCGTGGGCCACCATCTCCATGCCGAACGCCTTGACCGCGGTGTCGGCCGTGCCGGTCGTCACGATGTTCCAGCCGATCCGGCCGCCGGAGAGCTGGTCGAGGGTGGCGATGCGGCGCGCGAAAGCGTACGGGGGCTCCACGAGGACGGAGCCCGTCATGACGAGGCCCAGGTCGGTGGTGGTGGACAGCAGCGCGGACGCCACGACCATCGGGTCGAGCCTCGGGAGGTCGAGGGTCTCCTCCGTGGCGATGGGCGGGCGCGTGCCGTTGATCTCGGACCAGCCCCAGGCGTCTGCGAGGAACAGGAAGTCCAGCTTGGCGTCCTCGCAGATCGCGGCAAGTTCGCGCCAGTACTCCAGGGTGTCGAAAAGGTGCCGCCGGCTGTCGGGGTGACGCCAGGTGGCCGTACCGCTCGCATTGGTCTGCGCGTTCTCGAACACGCCGATCTTGAGGTTCCTCATGGGTGGTTCTCCGTAGTGCTGGTGGGTGACCCTCAGGGATTCAGGAAAGCGGAAATGACCGCGGGTGGGTCGAGCTGGGCCGCGTACGGCATGGCGGTCTGGGCACCGACGCCGGTGGCATCGTGCGAGGCCGCGAGCACGGCGCGTTCGACCGCGGCAGGGAGGGCGGTGCCTCGTCCCTGGACGCTGAGGTCGGCGCCGGCGCCGGGGTCGACGACGATGGTGTTCTCGCCGGCGTCGTCGACGACCACCGTGGCGATTCCGGTCGCGGCCAGCCCGTTTGACCGCACGGCACCGACGTCGACGCCTTCGGACGCGAGCGCGTCGAGGACGGCGGACGCGTCCGCGCCGACCCGGGCGACGAGACGCACCCGTGATCCGAGGCGGGCGGCGGCGACGGCCTGGTTCGCGCCCTTGCCACCGCCCCCTCCACGAAGTGCCGCGCGAGCACGGTCTCGCCGGGGTGCGGCAGGTTCTTGACGGTCAGGACGACGTCGCGATTCACCGAACCAACAACGGTGATGAGCGACATGCGGACTCCTTGGGAGATCGATTTCCGATATGCTGGACCAGCTCACCCGCGCCGTCAAGTAGCCTCGTGCTGCCGGATTTTTCCCGCTGCTCCGGCGCAGCCGCTCGCCCCGACCGAGAGGGACACCCACGTGACAGCGCCCCGACTCATCGACGTGGCCGAGGCCGCCGGGGTCTCCCGCGCGACGGCATCACGGGTCCTCGCCGGCACGCCGCGCAACGTCGATCCCGAGCTCGCGCGCCGCGTCGAAGAGGCCGCGCACCGGCTCGGCTACCAGCCCAACCACTCCGCCCGGGCGCTGCGGACCGGCGCCACGGGGACCATCGGCGTGGTGGTCCCCACGCTCGCCAACCCCTACTTCGTCCAACTCGCCGATGCCATCGCGCAACAGGTGCGTGCCGCCGGTGGAACGCTCGTAATCTCCGACGCGGCGAACGACACCGCGGTCGAGGCCGAGCAGATCGACACCCTGCTCGCCGGCCGGGTGGACGGTCTGCTCGTCATCCCGGTGTCCGTCAACGAGTCCGGACCCGCTGTCCGCGATGCCTCCAGACGAGGTCCGGTGGTCCTCTTCGACCGGTGGGCCAAGGGATCCGGCACAGTCGCCGTCACGCTCGACAACGCGTCCGCGGTGCGGCTCCTCCTCGATCATCTGGAGGGCATGGGGAGGCGACGGATCGCGCTCGTCGCCGATCAGGCGTCCTCCTCGGGCGCCGAACGGCTGGCGGCCTTCGTCGAGGCTCAAGGGCCTGAAGCCACCACCATCCTCCTGCCCAGTTTCACCACGGACGCCGGACGGACGGCGGGGCGTCGCATCATCGAGCAGCGCGACCGGGTCGACGCGGTCGTCTGCGGAGCGGACGTCCTTGCCGTGGGGCTCGTGAGCACGCTGCACCGCTCGTCGGTCGCCGTACCCCGGCAGATTGCCGTCACCGGGTTCGATGACACCGAGATGATCAAGCTCCTCGACCCGCCCATCACGTCCATCCGCCACCCGCTGTCAGCCATGGCGCAGCGCGCACTGACGCTCCTTCAGGCGCCCAGCCGGGAGCGGACCGAGCGGGTCGAGCGGTTTCCTCCTGAGCTCATCGTCCGCGCCTCGACCGAAGAGGCCTGATGGGCCGACATATCGCCGGTGGGCGAAGCGAGTTGGTCACTCGGCGGCTACCGGCAGTTGGTTGACCCGACTGCGGGCCGGCGCTCGCCTTGCGGTTCGCTCACCCCACTGGCCAGAAGCCCGTCTTTTTCTGAGGGTTGCAAGCTGATGTGTCGTCACATATGTCCGTGACCGGTGGTCCGTTCACTTGGAATGGCGACTGCTCGGCGTCCTCGACGCCGCCCGGGCTCTTTCGCCCCGGCCGGATCGCCCCCTCCACCCGGCCACGGCCGTCTCGTCGCACTCGGCCACCTGCCGCGCGGGCATCTGCGGTCGGCCCGGCCCCATGTGCGCGCCGCCGTTCTGCCGCAGCGCCCGGCCGCCGAGCCGCGTACGGCGAGGATGCCACCGTTCACTCAACATGCCGCCTCGCAAGATGGCGTCTCGTATATTGACGAGCACTCGGGTCTCCCCTACCGTGAGGACACTTCTCGAAAGGACGGGACCAGCATGAGGCCAGTTGCTCTCATGGGCGCCTTGCTCGTGTCGTGCGCCGGCCGCCGGACCTTCGACCGACAGCTCAGCTACTCCCCGCCCCGGGAGGGGCTGCGCCCCGGAACGGCTGCCGGCGAGCCACAGACTCCGTTCTGAGTCTTCCGAGTTTCCTGAGTGCCGTTCGTCGCCGCGCGATGAGCAGCCACCGCACACCGGAATGTCGTCCGTCGTGTCTTCTCCGACGGGCCTGTCATCACATCTTCGAGGAGTGCATCAGCGTGACCTCCATTGTCGGCCGTGAGCCGATCTCCGGGCCGTCCGCCTGGCGCGGCGACGAGCTGTCCAAGTCCACGGAGTGGATCTACGTCCTCAGCGACGCCGAGCGCGCCGAGCTGGAAGACCTGGGCCGGCGCTTCGTCGCCGACGACCCGGACCTGCGCACCGTCACCGCCACCGATTACCCGTTCGACGCCTGTCGTGCCCTGAACGACGAGTGCGCCCGCCAGATGGACACCGGCCGGGGCTTCGTCCTGGTGCGTGGCCTGCGCACCAAGGAATACGGCGACGTCATGGCCGCCGCCATCTTCTTCGTCATGGGCCTGCACCTCGGTCGGCCGATCGGGCAGAACCAGCGCGGCGACCTGCTCGACCACGTGATCGCCACGTCGGACAAGACGTTGTCCGACGAGGGCGCCCTGCCCTCCCGTGTGCGGGACCGACTGCCGTTCCACTCGGACAGCTCCGACGTCGTCGCCCTCATGTGTCTGCGAGGTGCCAAGGAGGGCGGAGCCTCCAGCCTGGTCAGCGGCACCACGGTCTACAACGAGTTGCTGCTCCGCCGACCGGACCTCGCCCCGCGGCTCTTCGACTCCTATCACTGGGATTGGCGGCGCCAGGACCCCGACTCCCCGGAGTTGACATACACCTCGCCGATCATCAGCTACGTCGACGGCGTCTTCAGCACCTACGCGGGCAGCTCGATGGTCTTCAGCGCCCAGCAGTACCCAGACGTGCCGAAGCTGACGCCCGACCAGGTCGAGGCCATCAACCTCTTCGACGAGATCTCCCAGCACCACGGCCTGCCGATCGACATGGACTTCCAGCCCGGGGATGTGCAGTGGCTGCTCAACTACGCCGCACTGCACTCGCGTACCGGCTACGTCGACCACCCGCAGCCGGAACGCCGCCGGCACCTGCTGCGTCTGTGGCTCAAGCGTGATGTCGGCCGCCCGCTGACGCCCAGGTTCGGCAAGCACGTCGTGGAAATGGGTGAGCCCACCGGACCACCGCTGGCCGGTGGCCGATTCCGCATCGCCGACGCCGTCACCGTGAACGACGACTGGGGAGTGTGACGTCGTGCCCTCTCGGTGACGGTCGGTCATCCTCGTCGTCGGCAGGACGGACTGCCGGTCGGTCGGGCACTGAGGCAAAGTCCTCGAACAGCATGAACTCGGCCGTGACACCCACGCGCCGGAGCCGGCTCCGGCGCCCTTCGGGCACTCTCTCCGCGACGAGTGCCGAGGGTGGGAACGAGGTGCCGCCGGGCAGCGGAGAGATCGCCCGGTTGGCGGGTCTTCCCCTTCGGACAGGCCCACACCTCCCTGGGCGTCAGTGGCCGGCGCCGTTCCCGCGGGACCCTCCCGGCGTGCCCGTCGTCTCCGTGCGCCGGGTCCCGTCGACTTCCCGGTGTGGCGGGTGGCCCGCGCTGTCGACGAGCTGCCCGCACGGTTCGTCGGCAAGCGCCGCCCGCGCCAGAATCTCCGGGCTACGCCGGCAGTTCTGTCAACAGCCGTCGATAGATGCGCGCATAGGCAGTCAGCTGCTCCAGCGACAGTTCATCGCAACGCGGATCATCGGCGGCCGGCTTCGCCTGCGGGCCGAGGCGCACGGTCTCGACGCCGCAGGCGCGCAGCACGACGCCGTCGGTCGATCCCGTCCAGCCGGTGACGGTCGGCGGCGGCGAGCCGAACTCGTCGAGCCAGGCGGCCCAGGCTGCCGTCACCACCGGGGCGTCGGTCGGCGTGGCCGCAGCCGACGCCACCGGCTCGGCCTCCACATCGACCGCGCAGTTCCGCAGCACCGATCCCGCGCACCGCATCCGCAACCGGTCGGCCAGCTCGGCCGCCAGTGCCTTCGGCTCCACCTGGTCACCGGCTACGACGTACAGACCGATCCGCATCTGGGCCGGCAGGAGGTCCGGCTTGTCCGGCCAGCCGCTGTCGATCGCACCGATGCCACAGGCCCGGCCGGTCTGCCCGAGCCGCGGGTCGGCGGCCAGGTACGCCGTGCGCCAGCGGGCCAGCTCGTCCAGGATGACGCCGGCCGAGGCGACAATTCCCCCGGGCGGCGTGGCCGACTCCGCCGCCATCGCGGCCCCGGAGCGGCCGGTGACCCGGACGGTCAGGTAGAGCGCCCCGGGCTCGTGCCACAACAGCGTGGGAGGGCCGCACTTGGCCACGATCGCGGACCGCGGCAGCGGGTACGCGTCGACATATGCCTCCAGGCCGGTGATCCCGCCGGCGCGGCGGTGTGTCCCGGAGCCGGCGAGCAGCAGCCGTCCGGCACCCGCTTCGGCGAAGGCGACCAGCGCGGCGGCCACCGGCCCGCGGGCGACCCCGAGCCCGAAGCCGGTCACCACGTCGTCGGCCACGCCGAGCGGACCGACCGGCGTGGCGTCGCCGGTGATGAGCCGGATGCCCGCGCCGTCGTGGTTCAGCGACGTGTCGAGGTGGGAGTACAGCAGTGGGCCGGCCCCCTGTGTGGCGACCAGACTGCCGCCCTCGCGACCGTACTCCTGCACCTGCCACTCGATGTGCGGCCACCGGGCCGCGCAGCAACTGCGCAGCCGATGGGCCGCCGTCCGTTCCTGACCTCGTGGCGCGGGGGTCGTGTCGAGCAGCTGCAGGACGTCCAGCAACTGCTGTCTCAAAAGCGTCCCCAGTCGTCGGAGGCCGGACGCCACACGTCGATGTTGCGCGGGTCGGCCGGCATTCTGCGGGGCCGGTGAGTCTCGTGCTCCTCCGGTGTGAACACCCGGTGCCGGTCGCACAGCTCGTATCGCGGGCCGAAGCGGGTGTCGTGCATGTAGAACGCGATCGACGTCGATGCCGAGTGGTTGACGATGTCGGAGGCGATCGGGGCACCCTTGTACAGCGCGCGGGCACGCATCCGCATGACATGGTCGAGGCTCTTCATCGCGAAGCACAGGTGCGCGACGTAGTGCTCCGTGTTCTTCTGCACCGCGAGGCTGTGGTGGTAGCGGTCCTCGCAGCGGTAGAACGTGGTCGAGCCGACGACATGGTCCGAGGGCAGGAACTTCAGGACGTTCTGGTAGAAGTCCAGCGTCTCCTCGAACTTCGGGGTGGCGATGAAGGGGTGCACCAGGTCGAGCGGCCGGATCTCGATGTGGGGCGGCTCGGCGTACTCCTGGAACTCGGTGAACAGCTCGACGGTCAGGCCGTTGGGGTCCTTCACCGCGAAGCCGTTGTCGCACAACACCTTCTGCCGCTCCTGCAGTTCCAGGACCTCGAGGCCGGCGTCGAGAACGGCCTTGTGCAGTTGCTCCAGGACCTCCTCGCTCTCCACGCTGTAGCCGACGGCGGTCGTCCATCCGTCGGCGCGTTCGGGCGCGTGGATCAACTCGATCGCGTGGTGCTCGATGTCGGCGCGCAGGTAGGCGTGGTCGTCCGTGCGCTGCTCCAGTTGCAGACCGACGTGGTATTCGAGGAAGTCGATTGTGGCCTGCATGTCCGGAACCTCGATCCGGGCGTACTCCATGCCGTACGGGCCGTGCGGGCGGGTGCTCACCGACGGTCTCCTTCCTGCCGTGAGGGGCGCCCGCTCGGCGAACTCGAACGAGGTGATGGCCTGTTGGGCGATGACCGGCCGCCAGCGAGTGCGCACGAAGTGTTCGTGCGACTCGCTGCCGAGATAGGCGAGCAGGTCGTCCTGGCTGTCGAAGTCGACGGCCATGGTGTGGGTGAAGGTCTGGTCGCGGGTGCTGATGTTCTCGCCGAGGACGAAGCCGCGCATGGCGGGGTACCGGTCCGGGAAGGTGCGCAGTTCGCCCAGCACGGACTCTCGCGTCGTCCGGTCGGTCCCCTCGGCGAAACGGAAGGACAAGGTGTGTCTGATCATCGGGTCACCGTCCGTCGCCGGTCAGAGGATGAAGCTGAGTCGGGCGCCCGCCGCGAGCGACTCGTGACCGAGGACGGAACGCCGCAACCGGAAGCGGAGCCCGTCCTCGGTGGGCACCAGGAGGTGGTCGTACCACCCGACGTAGGCGTCGAAGTGCCCGTCGCGGGCGCGGTGCACCACGAAGGAGGCGGCCACCTTGAAGGAGTCCTCGGTGTCCTCGGAGAGCCGCACGTTGGACACCAGCCGGTGGGTGCGTGAGTGCGGGTTCTCGGCATGCGCCTTGCGGGACTTCAGGCGCTTGACCCGGGCGCGGAGCAGGTCCCAGTCGTCGTCGACGAACGATCCGCTCTCGTGCGGCGACCAGCCGGGCCGGTAGTCGGTGGTCGGGATCTCGAAGCGGGCGCCGGGCTCGAAGAGGGCGAGCCAGCCGTCGTAGTCCCAGCGGTCGAGGATGTCGGCCTCGGTGTAGAGGAAGTCCTCCACGTCCTGCCGGTTGACGGTGCGTCCCGCACACCACACGGAGCTGCGGTTGCCGATCGTCGTCATCGCACGTCCCTCCCCACCAGGAAGGAAGCCGGACGCTCGCCGTGGATCTCGATGCCGTCGTCGAGACCTATGGCGTCGATCCAGTGCCGCCAGAAGCCGCGCATCGCGCCCTCGTCGACCGACCGGCCCTGCGCTCCCTTGGCCTCGTCGGCCATGCCACGCGACATGTCACTGAAGTCCAGCTCGGGGATCCCGGTGCCCGCCGTGGCCTGGATGCCGCGCTGAACCGCCTCGTACGCCTCGATGTCGTCCGGTGTGGCGAGGCCGCCCGGGCCGACGAAGCTGACGACCGTCTTCATGCGCAGGGCGCGCGTCTCCGGGTCCTCGGCGCGAGGGACCAGTTGCCAGGCGCGCACATCGGTCTGGTCGGGGGCCACCGGCTCCAGTTGGCGGATCGACAGGCCCTCGATGTCGAACAGCAGCAGGTTCGGGAACACGAACAGGATGTGGCTCTCGTCGGCCACGTGGTGCGCCCGCTTCTCCCCCAGCCGCTGGGTCATCTCGGCCCGGTGGGCGTCGGTGCGGACCCGTTCGGCCTCGCCGAAGCGCGGTTCCCAGATCATGCTGATCCGCCCGCCGTGCCCGGTCAGGACCAGCAGACCGTGGCCGTTGCCGAGGTTGTACGCGTACTGGTTGTCGTCGGTGACGGCGTAACCGCTCTCCCGCAGGTAGCCCACGAACGTGTTGTGGGTCGGTGCGAAGTGGTACCCGTCCATCGCGTTCTCGACGGCGAGCTTCCAGTTGCCGCGCACGCTGTAGAGCTGCGTGCCGGGGAGTGTGGTCATGCCGCCGACGTGCTGCTGCTCGATCATCGTCAGGTAGTCGGCGGCGTCGCCGAGGTGTTCGAGCAGCGGCGGGACGTCGGGGTCGAAGGAGACGAAGACGAACCCCTCGTGGATCTCCAGGCGCGGCACGCCGCGCAGTCCCATGGAGGCCCGGAACTCGTCGCTCGACTCGTACGCGCCGGCGTCCGGGATGGCGGCGACCTCACCGTTGTTGCGGAACGTCCAGGCGTGGTAGAAGCACTGGAAGAGCTTGGTCGAGCCCTCGTTCTCGCGGCACAGCACGGTGCCGCGATGCGGGCAGGAGTTGAGGAACGCGTGCACCTCGCCGGCGGTGTCCCGGCAGAAGATCAGCGGTCGACCGCCCAGAGTGCGGACCTTGAAGTCGTTGGGGTTGGGTATCTCGGTCTCGTGCCCGAGGTAGAGCCAGGTGTGCATCCACACCCAGCCGCGTTCCCTGGCGAACAGTTCCGGGCTCCGGTACGCCTCGCGGTTGACCCGGAAGGTGAGCTGGTCCCAGTCTTCGACGATCATCGTTGCTGGTGCGGTCCGGGGATTGCTTCCCATGGGGAGTTTGCCTCTCACAAGTCCCGACCCGAGCGGCATTCCGTGAGACGCCGTCTCGTATGTCGCATTAGCCTCCCCCGGTGAGCTCGACGGTGTCAAGCATCCGTCACACGGTTGACACCCCGACCTGACGCCGCCATCATCCAATTTCGCATTGAGATACACCGTCTCGCATTCTGCACGATCGTGTGAAGGGCGACAAGCGCGTGCCGTACGTCATCACCGACGCCTGCGTCGACGTCATGGACAAGTCCTGCATGGAAGAGTGCCCGGCAGACTGCATCTACGAGGGCGACCGGATGCTCTACATCCAGCCCGACGAATGCGTCGAGTGCGGGCGCTGCGAACCCGTCTGCCCGCAGATCTCCATCTACCACCACGAAGACCTGCCCGCGCACAACAAGCACTTCGAGCAGGTCAACGCCGAGTTCTTCACCCTCGGCACCCCACCCCTCGGCTCCCCCGGCGGAGCCCGCAGAACAGGCCGCGTCGGCCACGACCACCCCGAGGTGGTGGCGTGAGCGGCCACGCGGCCACGGACACCGCCGCCGAGGTGTCCGTCGACCTGCTCATCGTGGGCGCCGGTCCGACCGGGCTGTACGGCGCGTACTACGCCGGCTTCCGCGGCATGAGCGTGGCGGTCGCCGACGCGCTGCCCGAGGTGGGTGGACAGATCGCCGCGCTCTATCCGGAGAAGCTCATCTACGACGTGGCCGGCTTCCCCGCCGTCCGCGGCCAGGAGCTGGTGGACCGGCTGGCCGAACAGGCCGACCGGTGGAACCCCACCTATCTGCTCGGACACGGGGTCACCGAGCTGGACGACACCGCCGAGGGCATCGTCGCCGTCACCGACACCGGTACGCGGATCACCGCGGGTGCGGTGCTCGTGTGCGGCGGCATCGGCAACTTCATCCCCCGCGAACTCCCGGTGGGCTCCGAGTACCTGGACCGGGGGCTGCGGTACTTCGTACCGCGTCTGGACGAACTCGGGGGACAGGACGTCGTGGTGGTCGGCGGTGGTGACTCCGCCCTCGACTGGGCGCTGTCCCTGGAACCCATCGCCTCGTCGGTGACACTGGTGCACCGGCGTGCCCGGTTCCGGGCCCATGAACGTACTGTCGAGCAGGTTCACGCCTCCTCGGTGCGGGTCCTCACTCCCTACGAGGTCGAGAAGATCCACGGCGACGGTGCGGTGTCGGAGGTCGTGGTCGCCACCTCGGACGGCGACCGGATCACTCTGCCCGCCCAGACCGTGGTGGCCGCGCTCGGCTTCATCGCCGACCTCGGCCCGATCGAGCGGTGGGGACTGGAACTGCGCCGTCGGCGCATCCTCGTCGACCGCACGATGCGATCGAGCCGGGAGCGGGTGTACGCGGCCGGTGACATCGCCGACCACGACGGCAAGGTCACCCTCATCTCGATCGGTTTCGGCGAGGCGGCTCTCGCCGTCAACCATGTCGCCGCCCTGCTGGACCCGGCCCGTTCGATCACGCCCGGGCACTCCTCCGACGCGTGAGTCCGCACACCGGACAACCGCCCGGGCACGCCGCGGCGCAGGGGCTCTCGCGCCCCCGCCCGCGCCGTTAGACTCCCCCTTACGACTACTCTATTCAATACGGCGTTTCATTTAGTGTCTTATGGCAAGCCAAGTGCGATTGGGAGCGATACGTTCATGCCCACAAAGGCGCAGGGCGGCACCGGCAAACAGGACGGCCCGGACAGGACCGCCCCGACGATCCAGACGGTGCAGCGTGCGGCCCTGATCCTCGGATCGTTCACGGTCGGCAAGCCGCACATGAGCCTCAACGAGATCACCGCGCGTCTCGGGGCGAGCAAGGCGACCGCGCACCGCTACACCAAGGCGCTGCGGGCGGCGAATCTACTCCGGTACGACGAGCGCACCTCGCTGTACTCCCTCGGTCCCCAGGTGCTCACGCTCGCCTCGGCGGCGCGGGCCGGACTGCCGATCGTGGCCGCCGCCGAGCCGTACATGAAGGATCTGGTCCGGCGTATCGACGAGACGATCGTACTGTCGGTCTGGGACGGCGAGTCGGCGACCGTGGTGCGCTCGGTGGACAACACCGACCACATGGTGCGCATCAGTGTCCGGGTCGGTTCGCGCCTGAACCTCACGTCCTCGGCACAGGGGCGCGTCTTCCTCGCGCTGCTGCCCCCGGAGCAGGTGCCGACCCTGCCGCGTTCCGTCCGCAACTCGGCCGAACTCACCGAGGAGCTGGAGGCCATCCGGCAGCACGGGTTGTCGGTCAACTCCCCCACGGTCAACGGAGTCCGCACCGTCGCGGCGCCGATCTTCGAGGGGGACAAGATCAGCGGGACGCTCGCGATCGTCGGCACCACGGCGACCGTGCCCGACGATGTCACGTCGCCGATGGCCCAGGCACTGCT
Source organism: Streptomyces sp. NPDC057565 (assembly GCF_042801455.1). NCBI lineage: Bacteria > Bacillati > Actinomycetota > Actinomycetes > Kitasatosporales > Streptomycetaceae > Streptomyces > Streptomyces sp. NPDC057565. The sequence continues at coordinate 51,281 of NZ_JBHVFU010000034.1, forward strand.
GGAGACCGCCCGCGCGTTGTCGCAGCGGCTGGGCACCCCTGACAGCGGCTGACCGTCCTACGACGCTGAAGGCCCACCGCGGTCCGCGGTGGGCCTTCAGCCGTGGTCCGTGGCGGGCCGTCCGGCGCTCAGGGCAGCAGGTCGGCTCGCGGCGGGACGAAGAAGTCGATGTTCACGCAAGGGGCCTCGGTCGGCTCCACGTAGTGCTCGCTGCCTCGGGGAACGAGCAGGAACGAGCCGGCCCGCATGTCGTGCGCGACACCGTCCACGTAGTAGTTCGCGCGCCCCTCGGCGATATGGACCAGTTGGTCGAAGTCCTCGTGCCGGTGCGGGTTGAGTTCCATACCGACCTGCAGCTCGTGGTGACAGATCATCACTTCGTCCGTCGCGTAGACGCGGCGACGTACCCCGGGCCGCACCTGGGTCGCCGGCAGCTCGTCCCAGTTGACGACGGTGTTGACCAGCGCTGTGTTGCGTGTGCTCATCGAGCTTCCTCTCCTGCGGTCGCCCGTAGGCCGGCCGCCAGCATCTGCAGGTCCGAACCGACCACGAGGTAGCCGGCGTCATCGAGGCCCAGGTCCGCCGCGGCGGCCCGGGTCGGCGCCCAGCCTCCGAACGCCACCCCCGCGGAACGGGCGGCGTCGTTCACCCGGTTCACCGCGGCGCGCAGCACCGCCGGGTCCGTCGGCAGACCCAGGTCGACCGCGAGGTCGGTGCTGCCGACGAAACACACGTCGAGAGCGGCGACCAGCTCCGGCAGGGGGTCGGTCCGCGCGGTCTCGATCTGGCCCACGAGCACCGGCGGGTCGTCCTGCTCGGCGCGGAGAAACCCGCCCAGCGGGGCCGCGCCGAACCGGGCGGCCCGGTTGGCAAGGCTCACGGAGCGGCGGCCGGCCGGAGCGAACCGAGTGGCCGCCACGAGTGCCTGCGCCTGGGTGACGCGGGTGAGCATGGACAACTGGATCCCGGCCGCCCCGGCCTCCAGGAGCCGGTTGACGGCGGCGGCGTCCACCTCGGGCACCCGGACCAGGGCCGCCAGCCCGCACGCGTCCGCGTGGCGCACCAGGTCGACGGCGTTCCGCTCGCTGAGGGTGGAGTGTTCGAGGTCGACGACGATGAACGCGAACCCGGCCGTCGCGGCCAGTTCCACCACGTCGGGCGACGCCAGCTTGACGAAGGTCCCGACGGCGGGTTTCCCCGCCGTGAGGGCCGCTCGCAGTCGGCGCCGCAGCGGATGGGCGGAACCGGTGGTCATGAGAACCTCCCCTGGGCGTCCCAGTCGGTCAGGCCGACCGCAGTCCTCGCCACGGCACGATGTCGACCTCGGCGCCACCGTGCAGCACCACGGTCGGCTCCAGGCGCGGCGCGAGAATCGTGTTGCCCGCGGCGTCGGGCAGAGTGACTTCGTCGGTCTCGGTGACGACGGTGACATCGGCCCGCCCGCCGACCTCCAGGCGCCCGTAGCCCTCGGTGTCGAGCCCGAGCAGTCGCGCGGGCTCGACGGTGGCCCGCCGGATGCACTCCTCCAGCGGCGCGCCGAGCGCGACCAGCTTGGAGATGCTGGTGAGCAGGTCGAACACCGGGCCGCGCCAGTTGCGCGCACTGGTGTCGGAGCTGAGCACATCGGGCAGGAATCCGTCGGCGATCGCCCGGCGCGCCACCTCGAAGCTGAGGTTGCTCCTGCCGTGGGCGGAGTCGAACAGCACGCCGCGCTCACGGGCGGCGGTGACGGCGGGCTGCACGTGGTCACCGTCGAGGATTCCGTGCGGCTTGCCGGTGTAGCAGTGCGCCACGATGTCGCCGGGGCGCAGGTGGTCCAGGACGACGGGCAGCGGCTCCGCGGTCTCGCCGATGTGCAGCATCAGCGGCAGACCGGCCTGTTCGGCGAGCGCCACGGACTTCTTCAGCAGCGACTCCCAGTTCTCGCCGACGACGTCCTCGGAGAGACGGATCTTGAAGCCGCGCACGATGTCGGGGTGGGCCTCGGCGGTCGCGAGCGCGTCCTCGGGGACCAGGGTGTCGGGGTTCAGCAGCTCACCGAATCTGAAGTCGATCAGGCCGAGCACGGAGACGTTGAGGAAGTTGACGATGCGCAGCGGGTTGGGCTCGACCACCAGCTTGCGAAAGGCCGCGAAGGTCGAGGCGCCGGCCGTGCCGGCATCCGCCGCCGCGACCACGCCGCGGCGCAGATGGGCTTCCTCGGCGGGAGCGCCGACGGCGGAGACGTGCTGGAAGATGTGGGTGTGGCCCTCGACGAGGCCCGGCAGCACGGTGGAGCCGGTGACGTCGATGGTGCGGGCCGCGTCGGCCGCCAGGCCCTCGCCGATCGCGGCGATACGGTCACCGGTGACCGCCACGTCGAGCCGGGCGTTCGTGGCCGATGCCGGGTCTATGACGGTGCCGCCGGTCAGAACAAGGTCGTAGGACGGCGCAGAGGAGTGGGACATCGGTGTCTGCTCCAGGGTGAGGGGCGGTCAGCCGACCTGTTCGGTCGGCCGGTGGTCGCGCGGTGAGGCGTCCGAGGGACGCACGATGCGGGTGAAGAGGGGCAGCACGCCGTCCACCTCGACTCGTACCTCGTCGCCGTCGGCGAGGAAGCACGCGCGGTCCTGGCCGGTGCCGGCCGGGGTTCCGGTGAGGACGACATCGCCGGGTTCGAGCGCGGCGAACCACGACAGCCTGCTGAGCAGATCGGGGATCGGGAAAATCATCCCGGCGCTCGTGTCGTCCTGCAGGAGCTCGCCGTTGATCCGGGTCCGTACGCCGATGGCGTCGCGGTCCGCGAGATCGTCGGGAGTGCGCAGCGAGGGGCCCAGCGGTGTGAACCCCGGGTAGCTCTTGGCGAGGGCGGGGATGCCTGTGGTGCGCATGACATCACGGGCCGTCATGTCGTTGGCGGCGGTGATTCCGGCGACCGCGGGCCATACCTCCGATTCGCTCGCCCGGTACAGCCGGCGCCCCACGACGACCGCGATCTCCCCCTCGTAGTCGGGTTCGGTCGCGGCCCGTGGGATCACCACCTGAGCGCCGGGTGCCGACACTCCTGACGAGGCGGCCAGGTACAGGATCGGCTGCTCGGGCAGTCCCCGGCCGGTCCGGGCCGCCTTGGACACGTAGTTGAGTCCGACGCCCCACACCGCGCGGGGGCGGCCCAACAGTGCCGTGAGGGTGACCTCTTCGAGCGGGATGCGCCGACGCACCGGGCAGGAGGCCAGACAGTGCAGTGAGCCCTCCTGCTGAAGGACCGCTCCGACGTGCGGAAATGCAGTGTCCAACAGGGCAGCAGCCCCGTCCTCGATCCGGCCCAGGCCGGCCTGTGTCGTCACTACCTGCATGACAGGCATCTTTCAATGCGAGATGGCATCATGTCAAGCAATACGCAAGTGCGGACTGAAGGCATGCGAGGACTCCTGTCCGGACAGTGTTTGACGAGGTGTCGGAGGTACGCCGACCTGGACGGACGCCGGTACCGGGCTCGCCGGGTTCACGGCGACTCGGTGAGGAGCATTGACAACCCTCGACGGGCGCCATAGCGTTCCGGCCCACTTGGTCGATGGGCAACAAATCGGCCAGGGGGAGCGTTTTCGGCGCTCCGCGGAGACCGTTGCATGCCGACCAGGCGTGCAACGAGCTGGCCGGCAACAGAAGTCACACAGCCAGCGGAGGTCTCTCCCATGAAGGTTGTACTCCATCAGACACACGGCGGACCTGAGGTGCTCCAGGTCGCCGACGTCCCGGTGCCCGAACCGGGACCGGACGAGGTGCTCGTACGCGTCGCGGCCTGCGGCCTCAACCACCTCGATGTCCTGCAACGACGCGGGCCCGGGCTGATCCCCGGCTTCAAACTGCCGCACGTGAGCGGCATGGACATCGCGGGCACCGTCGCGGCGGTCGGCCCGGCGGGCAACGGGCAGGCGGGCAACGGGCGGGCGGGCAACGGGCGGGCGGGCAACGGGCAGGCGGGCAAGGCGGCCACGCTCGCCGAGGGCACGCGCGTCGTGGTGAACCCGGCCGTGCCGTGCAACCGTTGCGAGAACTGCGCCGCCGGAAAGGACGGCGGATGCCCGAGCGCGGGTGTCATCGGCGCCACCCTGGCCGGCGGCTACGCCGAGTACGTTCTCGTCCCGGCGGCCAATGTGCACCACGTGCCGGACGAGGTCGATCTGGTCGACGCGGCCGTCGTGCCGACGATCTGGATGACGGCCTGGCACGCGCTCATCGAGATCGGCAAGGTCCGCCTCGGCGAGACGGTGCTGATCCACGCGGCAGGCAGCGGTGTCAGCACCGCTTTGATCCAGTTGGCCAAGGCCGGCGGTGCCCGCGTGGTCACCACGGTCAGCTCGGACGCGAAGGCCGACTACGCACGCGCCCTGGGTGCCGACGTCGTGGTCAACTCGACGACCGGCGACGTCGTGGCGGCCGTGCGCGAGTTCACCGGTGGGCGGGGCGCCGACCTCGTACTCGATCATGTCGGCCCGGCCACGTGGAACACCGGCATCTACAGCCTCGCGCCGCGCGGGCGACTGGTTTTCCTCGGCAACACCACGGGCAACCGGGCCGAGTTCGACCTGGTCTACGCCTACCATTTCGGGCTGCGACTGCTCGGCTCGGACCCCTACGACCGCCGCGAGTTCGCCGCGATGCTCGACGCCTACTGGGCCTCGACGTTCCGTACCCCGGTCGACAGCGAGTTCCCGCTGACGGAGGCCGCGGCGGCACAGCAGCGGATGGAGTCGCGGCGGGCCACCGGCAAGATCGTGCTGCGCCCATGAACACGACGAGCGCCACCCCGGCCGGACCGGCTCCGGTATGGGACGTGATCAATGGTTTCACGTCCTACTGGGCGCTCTCGGCCGCGCTCGACCTCGGCCTGTTCGACGCCCTGGCGGAGCACGCCGATTCCGGGAAGGGCCTGGACGCCAAGCAGTTGGCGGCCTCGATCGGTGCGGCCGAGGACGCCCCGGTGACCGTGCTGGCCGAGACGCTCGTCGCACTCGACCTGCTCGCCGCCGTCGGGAGTCGCTTCCGGCTCACGCCCGTGGCCGAGCACTACCTGGTGTCGTCCGCGCCTGCCTCCATGGCCGCACTCGTACGGCACTCCCCCGGGCCGCCGGGAGCCTGGCCGGGCCTGGCCGAAACCGTCCGCACCGGCGCACCCGAGCCCGCCGTGACAGCCGACCTGACCGCGCTGTACCCGGCGCTCGTACGCGCCACCGGCCCGACCCAGGCCCGCGTGGCGAGCGCTGTCGCCGCCGAGTTGGAGCGCCGCGGGTGGTGGCCGAGGCAGCCGACGGTCGTGGACCTCGGCTGCGGCTCGGGGGCGTGGCTGACTGCACTGCTGCGTACCCGGCCGAGCGGCACGGTGATCGCGGTCGACCGGCCGAACGTGCTGCCGATCGCCGAGCAGGCGGCCAGGGAGGTCGGCCTGCGTGAGCGTGTGATCACCGTCGCCGGCGACTATCTGGAGGCCGATCTCCCGGTCGCCGCCGCCGATGTCGTCGTCCTGGCACATGTGCTGCGCGCCGAACCGGCCGAGCGTGCCCGGCGTTTGCTCGCCCGCGCGGTCGAACTGGCCGGTGCGGACGGGGTGGTCGTGGTCGTCGACTACACACGTCCCGACCCGGCCCGCACCCGACACGACGACAGCGGTGGCGAGGACCACGGTGACGACGGTGTCGGCGAGGACCGCGGCGCCGTCTGTGTCGCCGCGCGCCACGAACTGCTGTTGTCCCTGACGATGCTGGCCTCGACAGCGGGGCTCGGTGTCACGGTCGCGGACCTGCGCGCGTGGGCCGAAGCGGCCGACGCCGAGCTGGTCGACTCGTTCGAGCCGGTGCCGCGCCAGCACGTCCGCCTCATCCGCTCCCGCACCCCGGAGGCCACCTCGTGAATTCCCCGAACACCACGGCACCCGCCGACACCCTGATCGTCAACACCCACGTCGTGACCATGGACGACTCCCGCCGCGTGATCAGCGACGGAGCGGTAGCCATCCGGGGCGACCTGATCGTGGCCGTCGGCAAGACCGCCGACGTGACCGCCCAGTGGCACAGCGACACCGTCATCGCCGGTGAACGGTTCGTCGTCACCCCGGGGCTGATCAATACGCATGTGCACATCACCGGCGAACCGCTCACGCGCGGTTTCGTCCCGGACGACACCCCGTTCCTGGAGAACGTCTTCGAGTGGCTCACACCGATCCACACGTACTACACCGAGGAGGACGAGCACATCTCCGCCCAGCTCGCGGCGCTGGAGATGCTCAAGAGCGGCACCACCGCGTTCCTGGAGGCCGGCACGATCCGGTTCATCGACCCGGTCGTCGAGGCCCTCAGCGAGATCGGCATTCGCGCCCGCGTCGGACCGTGGGCATGGGATCTGGTCCCCACGCCGGAGGTGCTGCGCATGTCGACCGCACAAGCGATCACGCGCCTCGAAAACTCGATGGACCGGTACGCCTCAGTGGCCGACGGCCGTATCCAGGCATGGCCCATCATCATCGGCCACACCTGCTGCAGCGACGAGCTGTGGCGTGCGGCGAAGGCCCTGTCGATCGAGTACGGCACCGGGTTCAGCTTCCACATGTCGCCGGCGGCGATGGACCCCGAGGGGTTCCTCGCGTCGTACGGACAACGGCCGATGGTGCACCTCGACAAGCTCGGCGTGCTGGGCAACAACGTGATCCTGACCCACGCCGTCCACGTCGACGACGACGAGGTCGCGCTGCTCGCCCGCACCGGGACGAGCGTGTCGCACTGCCCGACCACGGCGCTGAAGGTGTCGTACGGCGTGACCCAGATCGGCAAGTTCCCCGAGATGGTGGAAGCCGGTGTCAATGTAGCGATCGGCACCGACGGCAACAACGCCTCGAACTACCACGACCTGATGCGCGCGACCTACCTCGTCGCCGGTCTGTTCAAGGACGCCCGGCGTGACGCCACGATCTTCCCGGCCGAGGACGCGTTCGCGATGGCCACCCGCAACGGCGCCCGCGGACTCCAGGCCGAGCACGAGATCGGCTCGATCGAGACGGGCAAGAAGGCCGACCTGGTGCTGCACGACACCAACCGGCCGGAGTGGCGGCCACTGCACAACGTCGCCAACCAGCTCGTGTGGTCGGCCGACGGGCGGGGTGTGCACACCGTGTTCGTCGACGGGCGGCGCGTCGTCGACAACTACCGCTGCACGACGATCGACGAGGACGACCTCCTGCGCCGCGCCCAGACCGCCGGTGAGGGCATCGTGGCCCGCTCCGGCCTGCCCGACCGGGCCAAGTGGCCCACCGTCTGACCGCACGGCCGCGCGTCGCGGTCGCGCCGAACGACACGAACGACACGAACGACAGGAACGAATGAGGAGAGCAGAACCATGGCAGAACTGACCGAAGCCCGCTGGACCCATGTCGCCATCCCGGTCAGCGACCTGGACCAATCGATCGAGTTCTACGAGCGCATCACCCCGTTGGTGCTGGTCACCAGGAACGACGACGACAACGGGCGCAGCGCCTGGCTGTCGAACAAGGGCCAGGTCGACTCGGCGTTCGTCCTTGTCCTCGCCGAGTTCTTTCCCGAGGTCGGGGCGCGCTTCGGCATCGAGCCGGGCAAGAAGGTGCCGACGCTGGCGCCGTTCGCGCACATCGGTATCGAGCTGCCCCACCGCGAGGACGTGGACGAGGTCGCGGCGAAAGCACGCGAGACGGGCAACCTGCGGTGGGAGCCGATGGACATGGCCGCCCACATCGGGTACATCTGCGCCGTGAACGACCCCGACGGCAACACCATCGAGTTCTCGCACAACCAGAAGGTGTTCTCGACCATCCAGGAGCTGTGGGGCTGAGCATCAGCAGTTCCGGGGCCGAGCCGGGAGCCGGCCGCACGCTCCTCGGCCGACCCGCTGGTCATCGGCGGTGGCGTCGGCGATCGGGTCGGCCGAGAGCCCGCGGTGCCGGCGCCGCCATCATCCTGTTCCGCACGATCGTGTGAAGGGCGACAAGCGCGTGCCGTACGTCATCACCGACGCCTGCGTCGACGTCATGGACAAGTCCTGCATGGAAGAGTGCCCGGCAGACTGCATCTACGAGGGCGACCGGATGCTCTACATCCAGCCCGACGAATGCGTCGAGTGCGGGCGCTGCGAACCCGTCTGCCCGCAGATCTCCATCTACCACCACGAAGACCTGCCCGCGCACAACAAGCACTTCGAGCAGGTCAACGCCGAGTTCTTCACCCTCGGCACCCCACCCCTCGGCTCCCCCGGCGGAGCCCGCAAAACAGGCCGCGTCGGCCACGACCACCCCCACCTGGGAGCGTGACCGCCACGCGACCACGGACATCTCGGACCCCGGCCGCAGCAGTTGCGGGCCGGGGTCGCGGTGTGTGCGCCTGCCCTCGCCGGTGTCTTCCCGAGGGGTGTCATGCCAGTTGGCGCCGCACCTCGCCGCTGTCCCAGTAGTCCGTGCGGCGCGTGATGAGACCACCCGCGACGGTGAACACGAAGACCCCGCGGACGCGCACGGGGCGGTCGCCGACCGAGCGCATCCGGAACGTCATGACGTACGGCACCGCAGCCGACTCGCCGTCGACGAGGAGTCTCTCGGGCACATAGCGCAGGTCTGCGAAGTTCTCCAGGAACCCGGTCAGGGCCGCGCGGTACTCTGCGCGGCCCTTGCGGCTCCGGCCCATCGACGAGGTGTGTTCGTTGACGAAGTCCTCGGCCACACAGGCCGCCACGGCGTCGGCGTCGTGCGCGTTCAGCGCGGCCAGGTACGCCTCGACCGTGGCGCGGGTGTCGTTCACAGTCGGCCTCCCCGTTTCGCCCGTACGGCGTCCACGTACCGTCATGTCGAGCCGCGCTCGAAGGGCCGGCCGAGTGCGGCGGGTTCTCGGTGCTGGGTGGCGAACAGCAGCATGGCGAGAAGCGCGAGCAGATACGGGGCCGCGACGAGGAGCTGGGCGTTGAGCGTGACACCGAGCGCGGGGAGCGCCAGGCGCATCGCGTCGGAGAGGCCGAACACCAGGCAGCCGAGCAGGGTACGGCCGAGCCGCCACGCCCCGAAGATCACCGCGGCGATGACGATGTACCCGCGTCCGGCGGTCATGTTCTGGTTGAACGATCCGACCTCGCCGACCGCGAGGTAGGCGCCCCCGAGACCGGCGAGTGCGCCGCACCACAACAGGGCCTGCCGGCGCCGCACACCGACTTTGATACCCGTGACATCGGCGGCCTGCGGGTTCTCCCCCACCGCCCGCAGCTCCAGGCCCCAGCGGCTGCGGTCCACCAGCCACCAGGTGAGCGGCACCAGCAGGATCAGCAGGTAGGCGGGCCAGCGTCCGGAGAACAGCGCGTGGCCGATGAGCGGGATGTCCTTCAGCAGCGGGATCGACAGCACCCCCACCTGGTGCGAGGCGAACTGCTGGGTGGTGATCAGGTAGCTGGTGAGTCCGAGCACCAGCGCGTTCAGCACGAGGCCGACGACGAAGGTGTTGATCTGGGCACGGTGGGAGAGGTTGCCGTGTACGAAGCCGATGACGAGGCCGGTCACCACGCCGACCGCGAGACCGGCGGTGGCGCTGCCGGTCGCACTCGCGGTGGCGATGGAGGTGAACGCGGCGCCGAGCATCATCGCCTCGACGGAGATGTTCATCGCTCCGGCGCGCTGGGCCAGGTACTCGCCACAGGCGGCGAACGCCAGCGGCACGGTCAGCCGGACACCGCTCGCCAGAATGGTCGTGGTGTTGTCCAGAACGCTCACACGGCCGCCTTCATCTTGGTCGGGACAGCGGGCAGGGGGAACGGCGTCGGCGATGTGGCACCGCGCCGTCTGCGGAGGAGGCCGACGAGGAGGGGCGGTGCGACGAACGCGAGGACGAGCAACGCCTTGACGATGTCGACGAGGTAGTACGGCACCCCGGTGGCCGAGAGGAAGTCCCCGCCCGCCCGCAGTACAGCGAACCCGAACGACACCGGTATCGCGATCAGGGGCCGGTTGCGTGCGACGAGCGCGACGAGCAGGCCGTCCCAGCCGACGTTGTCCGAGAGCCCGGCCTGCAGCCGGTTGGGGCTGACAGGGCTGGCCAGCAGCAGCCCTCCCGCCAGCCCCGCGAAGGCGCCCGACAGTGCCAGGGTGAAGCCGCCGAGCGCGGCCACCCGGACTCCGGTGTGCTGGGCCGTCAGCGGATTCAGTCCCACCATGCGTACCCGGAAGCCCCACCGGCTGCGGCTCAGCACCAGCGCGACACCGACCGCGGCGACGAGCGCGAGGAACAGTCCTGCGTTCAACTGCACCGAGGGGTACTGCCCGAGGCCGCCGAGCAGGGCGTCGGCCGGCAGGGGGTTGGACTGCGCGTCGGCGATGCCCGAGGAGCCCTGGGCGCTCTCCTGGAGCCACGGGGTGCTGACCGCGAAGGTGACGAGCTGGATGGCGAGGAATGTCATCAGCAAGGTGCTCACCACGACGTTGACACCGCGGAAGCGGTACATCAGCGCGCTGAGCGCGGCCCAGAGGCCACCGCCGACCGCTGCGGCGGCCATCACCACGACCACCAGCATCGGGCCGGGCAGGGCCAGCCGCAGCCCGACCCAGGCGCCGAACAGACCGCCGATGAGCACCTGTCCTTCCTGTCCGATGTTGAAGGTGCCGGCGGAGGCACAGATGGCAGCGCCGACCGCCACCAGCAGCAGCGGCGCGGCGTTGAGCAGCGTCGTCGTCCAGCCGGTCGTGTTGGCCAGACTTCCGGTCCAGATGGCGGACAGCGAGGCACTCGGCGAGGCACCGGTCAGGGTGAGCAGGAGCGCGGACACGCCCAGGGCGACGGCGATGAGCACGACGGTGAGACTCGCGGTCAGCCAGCCGTCGCGGCCGCCTCGGAGATGGGCGAGGACGCGCCGGCCGAGATCGTCCGGCGCCATCGTCGGGGCGGCTCTCATGCTGCCTCACCGCCCACCAGCATGCCGAGGCGTTCGGGGGTCGCCTCGGAGACGGGGAGCGCTCCGCTGATCCGCCCGGAGGAGATCACCGCGATCCAGGATGCAAGGGCCATGACTTCCTCGAGTTCGGTGGAGATGAGCAGCACTCCGACGCCTTCGTCGGCCGCTCTGCGCAGCCGGGCGTACATGTCCTCGATGGCACCGACGTCAAGCCCGTGGGTGGGCTGCGCGGCCACCAGGACCCTGGTGTCGCCGGACAGTTCCCGGGCGAGGACGACCCGCTGCTGGTTGCCGCCGGAGAGGCTGCGCACCGGCGCGTCCAGCGACGGCGTGACGATGTTGAACTCGTCCGCGAGACGGCGGGCCTGGGCGAGCGTCGCGCGCCGCCGCAGCAGGAACCGGCCGCTGACCTCGTCCAACGACTTCATCGTCAGGTTCTCGGCGACGCTCATGTCAAGGACGACGCCGCTGTGGTGCCGGTCCTCCGGCACGATGCCGAGACCGGCCTTGGACAACGCGCCGGGCCGGGTGACATCGACGGGGTTCCCGGCGACCTCGATGGTGCCTGCGGTCGGCGCGACCAGCCCGGCGAGGACGTCGCCGAGGATCGACTGGCCGTTGCCCTCCACGCCGTAGAGGCCCACGATCTCGCCCGCGCCCACGGTCAGATCGACGGAGCCGAGAACCTCGACCCCGCCCTGTACGACGGTGAGTCCGGCGAGGCGCAGCACGGCCTGCTGCCGGTCGTGCGCCCCGTCGTGGCCGGCGCGCGTCTGCTGCACCGGCAGCAGGCCGAGGGCCGCGCCCTCCTCGCCCAGTGACACCTCACGGCCCACCATCTGCCGGGCGAGCAGTTGTGGAGTGGTGTCGGACGTGACCGCCCGGAAGGCGACACGGCCCTTGCGCAGGACTGTCACCCGGTCCGTGGCCTGGGCGATCTCGGCGAGTTTGTGGCTGATGAGGATCACGGCGCGGCCCTCGTTCGCCACCACGCGGTCGAGCACGGCGAACAGTTCCTGCGATTCGGCCTGGGTCAGCACCGAGGTCGGCTCGTCCAGAATCAGGATCTGCGGGTCGCGCCGCAGGCACTTGACCAGCTCGACCCGCTGCCGTTCTCCGGCCGAGAGCGTGTCGACGCGCGCCTCGGGGTCGACGGGCAGACCGTATCGCGCGGAGACCTCGGCGATGCCGTCGCAGACGGCCTGCTTGTTCACCTTGCCGGTGTCGCCCAGCGCCACGTTCTCCCACACGGTCAGGCCGTTGATGAGGCTGAAGTGCTGGTGCACCATGCCGATGCCCAGTTCGGCCGCTTCCTGCGGGCTGTCCAGCGCGACCTCCTCGCCGCGTACCAGGACGGTGCCGGTGTCGCGCCGGGCCAGCCCGAGCAGGACCTTCATGAGGCTGGACTTGCCTGCCCCGTTCTCACCCAGGAGTCCGTGGATCTCGCCGGTGTCGACTCTGAGGTCCACGGCGTCGCAGGCCGTGACGGGTCCGTAGGATTTGGTGATGCCGCGCAGTTCGAGGATCGGAACCGCTGAGGTCGTCGGTGTCATCGCTGATCTTCCTCGTGGGTGTCGGCATGTCAGCCGAGGCGCTCGACCTCGGCCACCGGGTCGATCTCCTTGCTGCCGATCTTCTTGATGAACTCCGCGAGTTGCTGGTCCTCGGCGCCCTGTCCGTCGCAGATCTTGACGGTCGGGTAGGGGTCGACGCCCAGTTGCCACGCGCGTGTCGTGCCCATCTTCAGGTTGTCCTTGGCGAACTCCTCCAGCGCGGCGCGGAAGTAGTCGCCCGGGCTGAACATCACCGAGATGTCGAACTTGGGGCTGTTCGAGTCGCACCGGTCGGTGCCCGGGGTGAGGGTCAGCGCGCCGCCCGCGTTCGCGAGGTTCGCGGAGGCGTCGGTGGCGCCGCCGAGGTAGGGGTAGATGACCTTGACGCCCTGGCTGAGCTGCGCCTGGGTGGCCTCCTTGGCCTTCGCCGAGTCGTTGAAGTCGCCTGTGTAGGTGGTGGTCAGGGTGGCCTTCGGCACGACCTCCCGGATCCCGGCCAGGAAGGCCGTGGAGGCGGCGACGCTGAAGTCGGCCTTCAGGCCGGTGATGAACCCCGCCTTGGTGTGGCCGGCCGCCTTCATCTTCAGGCCTGCGGCGTAGCCGGCGACGAGCATGGACTGGTTGGGGTCGTCGGTGGACAGCACGATGCGCGGGGTCTGGTCGATGTTTCCCTGCATCGGCACATACCAGGCGGACTTGGCGCAGACCGGCTCCTCCGAGGCGGGGATGGCGGTCTTCAGCTCACTCGCGCCGAGCGCAACCAGGTCGACCTGCTGCTGGCACAGCGCGCGTGCCGCGGTGAGCGCGTCGCTCGGGGGCACGCTGCCGCGCTTGACGACCGTCCAGCCCTTCTCCTTGGCGTAGGCGTCCGCCGAGTCGACGAAGCTCTGGTAGTAGCCGCGGTCGTTGATGTCGCCAGGGCTGAGGACACCGATGACGACTTTGCCGTCGCCGTTGACATCGGGCCCTTTGAGCCCGGAGCCGCTGTCGCTGCCGCCGCTCGCCCCAGGGGTGGCCTTGGGCGCCGTCGCCGCGTTGTCGGCGCAGGCGGACAGCGCGAGGGCACCCGCGAGGGCGAGGCCGGCCGCGGCCACACGGCGCCGGAACATGCTGTGTGAAGTCATGTGCGTGGGTCCATTCACTGGGTGTCACCGCCCCGTCGGGGCGGTCGTGGCGGCGGGGGGTGACGGTGCGTCGGCGGGTTCGATGCCTCGGTGTGGCTCGGCACGGGAGACACGCTTGTGCGGGAAGTGGGGTTCCTCGCTCGCGGCGACGCACTACGGAGGAGTCATCGGTGGTGATGCGGGCGCGCTCGGCGCGCGGGTTGTGTGCTGCCGGGAAGCGGAATGTCCACGACGTTCGACGGTGGGCACCTACTACCGGCCGTCGGCCGACTCCGTGGGCCAGGTCGGGCGGGGTGTGCGACCCGCGCGCCGTAGGAGGGCGGCGGAGCGGTCGGCGGCAGCGGCTGCGAGGGCGTCCGGATCAACGCCTGTCGGCCGCCGGTCACGGACGACCACGCGGCCGTCGACCAGCACATCACGAACGGTGCGCGACACATGGCCCCATACGAGCTGGCGGGCCAGATCGCCCCGGGGTGTCCAGGCGGGGTCTCTGGTGTCGAGTACGACGATGTCGGCCGCCTTGCCCACTTCCAGGGAGCCGATCCGGTCGCCCAGGCCGATCGCCTCGGCGCCGTCGACCGTCGCGAGCGCGAACGCCTGCTCGGCGCGGATCGGGTCGGGCGGGTCACGGTCGCGTTCCAGCGCGGCGAACAGGTAGGCGGCCAGGAGAATGTCCGGGGCATCGCCCGCGTTGTGCGCGTCGCAGCCCAGCGCCACCCGGCCGCCCCTCCGCACCAGTTCGGCGTGGCGCGAGGCGCGGGTGTACCCCTGGGCGAGCCGCAGATAGGCCCCCGGGCAGGAGGCGACCGAGGTGCCGGTCTCCAGGATCGCGTCGACCTCCGCGTCGTCGAGCCACACGGCGTGCCCCAGCAGCAGACGCGGGCCGAGTACGCCCAGCTCACGGAAGTGGACCACCGGCCGACGCCCGCACCGCAGCGCGTATGCCTCGACGTCCGCGGGTCCCGGCGAGATGTGCCAGGTCAGCCCCGTGTCGAGCCGTTCGGCCAGGCTCGCGGCCCCGGTGAACAGTTCGTCGCTGGCCAGGTCGTGGCCGACGAGTGTCACCCACCCGGTGACCGGTCCGGTGACCGGCAGGGACCGGACGATGTCCTCCTGCCGGGCGAGCACCTCGTGCGCGGGCGCGCCGAGCGGCACGTCCTTGGCGTCCCAGCCCCAGCCGCCGACCCGTGCGCGGACACCCGCCGCGCCCAGACCGGCGGCGACGCGTTCGGGGTAGGCCACCGTGCCCGGCTCCAGCACCGTGGTGATGCCCCGGGACAGGCACTCGACGGCGGTGATGGTCGCGGCCAGTTCGTCGTCGTCACCGTCGGCGTGGGCGTGCAGCGGGACGATCCAGTCGAAGATCGACTCCTGCGAGCCGATGCTGTCCGGGATCGTGCTGCGTACGAGGGGGTCGACGGTCGTGTGCTGGTGTGCGTCGATCAGGCCCGGGATGAGGACGCAGCCCGACGCGTCGATCTCCCGCGCTCCGGGGAAGCGGGCGCGCAGTTCCTCGGCCGTGCCGAGCGCGGCAATGCCGTTCTCCGACACGGCGACCGTGGCACCGGTGAGGACGCGCCGCGCGGAGTCCATCGTGACGACGTCGCCGCCCACGATCAGCAGGTCGCTCATGGGTTGATCACGCCCTTGCCGATGGGTGAATGCGGGCGGTCGGCGGGGGCGGTGAGCGACCGGGCCCCGGGGTCTCGGACGACCGAGCCGTCCGCAGCACCGGTCGACGCCTCCGATGCGCCGAAGTCCGTTCCCGGCACGTGCGCGGGACAGCGGCCAGGGGTCGGGCCCGCACCCTTGACCTGTGACAGGGCCGGGCGGTTCGGCCCACGGTACGCAACGTCGACGAGGTCGCTCGGTCTGCGTTTCCGTTCCGGGACGTCCTGCGGGAACGCCCCCACGTACCCGCCGAATTCGGTCTGCACCATGACTCTCACCGCGCAGCCTCCTCACCTTCGCCCGTCTCGCATTGCGAGTCGGTGGAACGTATTGTGAGGTACTCTGCCGCCGCTGCCCGGTGGTGTCAACGCTCCTGCACCACTTCTTCGCCTCGCCGGCGTCTCACTTCTTCACAAGGCCGACGGCCCAGGTGGCGACGGGTGGAGACCGGTGAGAAGACAGCCGTCGCCGGGCCGCGAGGGGGCTCGGCAACGAGTGGGATGCCGGTTCCGCGTCCGGCCGACAAGGAATGAGCGAGTGCCGTTTCAGCGCGAGCTCGTGAGCCGCTGTCCGTGCGGTGCCGCCCGGCGCCCACGCGCACGGATCACCCGGACCAACGGTCTCGGCACACACCGCTGGCGTCCTTGAGACACGCGCGGGCGGTGCCACGGTCCGCCGCCCGCGCGGCAGGTCAGTCACCGGTCGGGGCTCCGGACCGCTTGTCCGGCGCTCCGGCGGTGACCCCCGTCGCACCCGTCGTGTCCGGTCTCAGCGCGCCAGCAGCCGGATGGCCACGCCCTTCTCCTGGGTGTACTCGCGCAGCGCCGCGTACCCGCCGCCCCTGCTGAAGCCGCTGTCCTTCTGCATGTTGAACGGAAAGCCGATCACTCCGGCGTCGTGGAACTGGTTGACCGCCACCTGCCCGGAGCGCACGTCCTTCGCCAGTCGCAGCGCCCGCGAGATGTCGTTGGTCCAGACGCATGCCAGGAGACCGAAGTCGGTGGCGTTCATCAACTCTGTCGCCTCGGCGGTGTCGCGGAACGACTGGACGGCGAGAACCGGGCCGAAGACCTCCTCGCGGGCGACGCGCATGCGCGTCTCCACACGGTCGAACACGGCCGGCCGGACGAACCACCCCTCATCGGCGGTTCCGCCACCGGTGACCAGCCGAGCCCCCTCGCGAGGCGCTTGCGCCAGAAAGCCGCTGACGCGGGCGAACTGCGCGGCACTGACCAAAGGCCCCATGTCCGGGTCGGCCTCCCACGGCCCGGTCGTGACCGCGGCCATGGCGGCGGCGACCCGCTCCACCACCTCGTCGTGCACCGACGCCTCCACGAGCAGCCGGGAACCGGCGTAGCAGTTCTGCCCCGCGTTCTCGGTGATGGAGGTGACGATCGCGGGGATCGCCGTGTCGAGGTCGGCGTCGGCGAAGAGCACGTTCGGCGACTTGCCGCCGAGTTCCAGCTTCACCGGGACGAGGTTCTGTGCTGCGGCCGCCATGATCGCCCGTCCGGTGGCGGTGGAGCCGACGAAGCTGATGTGGTCGACCCCCGGGTGCGAGGTGAGGGCGACGCCCGCCTCGGGGCCGAGGCCCGCCACGACGTTGATCACACCCGGCGGGAACCCGGCGCGGTGGGCGAGTTCGACGAGTGCGAACGGGGCCAGCGGTGCGATCTCGGACGGTTTGAGGACGACGGTGTTGCCCGCGGCGAGCGCCGGCGCCACGTTCGCGGCGGTGAGCACGGCGGGGACGTTCCACGGGATGACGATGGCGCACACGCCGTACGGCTCGGGAACCGTGTAGCCCAGGTAGTCGGGACTGCGGGTCGGCAGCGTGACCCCCGTGAGCTTGTCGGCCGCGCCGGCGAAGTAGTCGATGATGCCGTGGGCGATGTAGATGTTCGTCCGACCCCCGGACAGAGGCTTGCCGACGTCCTGTGCCTCGACGGCCGCGAGCGCCTCGATCTCGGTGATGATGAGGTCGGCCCAGCGCCGGATCAGCGCCCCGCGCTCGCTCGGATTGGTCGCCGCCCAGGCGGGGAAGGCACGACGCGCCGCGGTGACCGCGTCGTCCACATCGGCGCGGCCCGCCCGGGCGACCTCGGTGATCACCTTTCGGGTGGCCGGATCGAGGACGTCCAGCGTGCCGCCGTCGCGGGCCGCCACCCACGTGCCGTCGATGAAGTGCTGGGAGGAAGGAAAGCCGATAGCCGCCATGAAGGGAACATTGACCGGCCCTGTCACGCATGTCAATATGCAGTCTCGCTTTGTGAGGCACTGAGGAGGCCCCGTGCGTGCCACCGCCGCTCTGCTGGAGCAGCCCGGACAGCCGTTCGTCCTGACCGAAGTGGACCTGGAAGATCCCCGCCCGGACGAGGTGCTCGTCCGCGTCGCCGCTGTCGGTGTCTGCGGTACGGACCTTGAGTTCGCCGGCTTCTTCCCCACGCCCGCGCTGCTCGGGCACGAAGGGGCGGGCATCGTCGAGAAGGTCGGCGCACAGGTCACCTCCGTACGTCCGGGCGACCACGTCGCCATGTCCTTCACATCGTGCGGTACCTGCGCCCTGTGCCTGACGGGCTCGCCCGCCTACTGCCGAAGCTTCGACGCGGTGAACTTCTCCGGCCGCCGGCCCGACGGCTCCACCGCGGTGACCCACGGGGGGCTGGAGGTCAACGCGCACTTCCTCGGTCAGTCCTCGTTCGCCAGCCATGTCGTCGCACCGGAGCGGGCGGTCGTCCGGATCGACCCGTCGTGGGACCTGCTGCGTGCCGGACCTTTCGGCTGCGGCTTCCAGACCGGAGCGGGCGGTGTGCTCAACGTGCTGCGGCCACGCCCCGGCTCGTCGATCGCGGTCTTCGGAGTCGGGGCCGTCGGCGCGGCCGCCGTCATCGCCGCCTCGTTGAGCGGCTGCGAGGTCATCGCGGCCGTCGACGTGAACACGGCCAAGCTCGGAGCGGCCCGCGGCTTCGGAGCCACGCACTGCGTCGACTCCTCGGCCGAGGGGGCCGCCGGACAACTGGCCGACCTGGTGCCCGAGGGGTTCGACTTCGTCATCGACACGACTGGGCGCGAGGACGTCCTGCGCACCGCCGTGGAGGCACTCGGGCCGCTCGGTCACGCCGGTGTCATCGGCGTCGGCCCCAGCGAGACGATGAGCTTCGACTGGCGCAGCATCCTCAACGGACGCACGGTCACCGGCATCGTCGCCGGGTCCAGCCTGCCGAGACTGTTCCTGCCGCAGTTGCTCGAACTCAACGCCGGGGGCCGGTTCCCGGTCGAGAAGATGATCACCTACTTCCCGTTCGAGCAGATCAACGAGGCCGTCGCGGCAGTCCGGTCCGGCTCGGTCGGCAAAGCTGTGCTGACCTTCTGAGCCGACCTTCTCGGTGTTTCCACGAGACGTTGTCAGGCTCGGCGGCACGCCTTAGGGTGACCGACACCGATGAGGCTGCTGACATCCGGTGGCGCGGCCGGACAACACCGCGCACAGTTTCGAGCACGTGGAGCGTGCCCACCATGTCCGCCGACTTCGACATCGCTTCCGACATCGACTTCGACCACCACTCCGACAAAGCCAACGCCGATCCGGTCGCCTACTACGCGGACTTCCGTGAGAACTGCCCGGTAGGCCGCTCGGCTGCCCATGGTGGCTTCCACTACACGACGCGGTACGCCGACGTGGCCCGTATCGCCCGCGACGACGCGACGTTCTCCTCAGCTCGCAGCGACCACGGCGGGCAGGGGGTCGGCATCGTCATCCCCAAGGGACCTGGGCTCGAACAGTATCCGATCGAGCTGGACCCGCCGCGTGCGACCGAGTACCGGGAACTGATCAACCCGCTGCTGACCCCGGAGGCCGTCGGCCGACTGGTTCCCATGATCGAGCGTCATGCCGCCCGCGTCGTGGACGACTTCATCGAGCTGGGCTCCTGCGACTTCGTCCGCGACCTCACCAACCCGCTGCCCGCCGCGGTCACCCTGGACTGGCTGGGTTTCCCCGAGGAGGACTGGGCAAAGCTGGCCGGGCCGATCCACGACATCTTCGCCGCACCGGCCGACAGCGAGCGCGCCGTGCGCGGGGCCACGGGGCTGGCCTATATGGACCAGCGCATCCGCGAGTTGATCGCCGAGCGCCGCTCCGCACCACGGGCCGACGCGGTCAGCGCGCTGGTTGCCGGCCGACGCGCCGACGGCAGCGCGTTCGGCGAGGACGAACTGGTGTCGGTGATCGGCCTGCTCATCGCGGGCGGCGTCGACACCACCACCTCCCTGACCGGATCGACGCTCGTCCACCTCGCCCGCCACCCCGAGCAGCGCCGGAGGCTGATCGACTCCCCCGATCTGCTGGACAGCGCGACCGAGGAATTCCTCCGCGCGTTCGCCCCGTCGCAGTCGATGGCGCGCACGGTCACCAGGGAGGTCGAGGTCGGTGGCTGCCCGATGCACGCGGGCGACCGGATGCTGATCCCATGGGTCGCCGCGAACCATGACCCCGCTGTGTTCCCCGACCCCACGCAGATACGCCTCGACCGAGACGCCAGCCGCCACCTCAGCTTCGGCATCGGATCGCACCGGTGCGCCGGCGCCCACCTTGCCCGGGCCATGTTCCGCGCGATGATGACGCAGGTCCTGACCCGGCTGCCCGACTACCGGGTGATCGAGGAGGGGCTCGTTCCCTACCCCACGCGCGGCAACCAGTCCGGCTGGGACGCGGTCCCGGCGGTCTTCGCGCCCGGTCCCCGGGCGGCAGCGGCGGCAGGCACGGCCCGCGCGCTGAGCACGCCCACCCCGCTGCGGGTGACCGCGGTGCGTGCCGCGGCCGAGGGCGTCGTCGCCGTCGACCTCGGCCTGCCGGACGGAGGTGAACTCCCCGCGTGGCGGCCCGGGGCGCACGTCGAGCTGCGTCTGCCCTCGGGCCGACTGCGTCAGTACTCGCTGTGCGGTGACCCCGCCGACGCCACGACCTGGCGCATCGGGGTCCTGCGCGAGCCCCAGGGGCGGGGCGGTTCGGCCGAACTCCACGAACTCGCCCGCCCCGGAGTCACGTTCGCGGTACGCGGGCCGCACAACCACTTCCCGCTCGCCGAGGCGCCGTCCTACCTCTTCCTCGCCGGGGGCATCGGCATCACACCGATCCTCGCCATGGTCCGCGAGGCCGCGGCACGTGGCACACCCTTCACCGTCGTGTACGGCGGACGCACCCGCTCGACCATGGCGTTCGCCGACGAACTCGCCGCCGTCGCCGGCGACGCGCTCACCCTGCTCCCGCAGGACGAGGCCGGGCTGCCGGACCTCCCCCGGCTGCTGGGCGGGCTGGACACGGACACCGCCGTGTACGTATGCGGGCCGACACCGATGCTGGCGGCAGTCGAGCGCGAGTGCACCCTCCTGAATCTCACCGACCGGCTGCACCTGGAACGCTTCACCGCAGGCGACGACCTCGAAACGACGTTCGACGCCACGGAGAACCGGACCTTCGAAGTCCAGCTCGCGCGCACCGGCGGCACGCTCACCGTACCGCCCGACCGCCGCCTCATCGAGGTCCTGCGCGATGCCGTGAGCGGCCTGTCCTACGACTGCGAGAAGGGATACTGCGGCGCCTGCGAGACCCGCGTCCTCGCCGGGACACCGGAGCACCGGGATTCCGTGCTCAGCGACGAAGAACGCATCGCCGGGCGCACCATGATGATCTGCGTCGGGCGCTGCCGGAGCGACCGACTCGTCCTGGACCTCTGACCCTGGCCGGCCGACGGACCACGTCCGTCGGCCGGCCCCCGGGCACCGGTCGGCTCCCGCGGGGGCCGGCAGCAGGCGCGAGGCATCCCCCGTCGACCCGCACTGCGGCCGAAGGCACACGCCCAGAGCACCCTCGCGCTCCTCCCTCGGCGGCGTCGGCGACACGCCTGCGGTAGCCGTACCGCGCCCAGCCACGCCCGCACACCCGGGCTGCGGTCGTCACAACTGGCCGTGCGTTTCTCAAAGAGTGCGCAGGCCCCGGTCGGCGAAGGCGATCAGCCACTCGAAGCTCTCGTCGATGTCGGCGCTCCACTGGAAGCCTCCTGCCGACTGCAACGTGGCGAAGCCGTGGCAGAGGCTGCGCAGCATGCGCAGGGCGTGGTCCACGTCGGACTCTGCGATCTCGTAGCCGCGCAGGACCGCCGTGAACGAGTCGAGCAGCCGCTGGCCCGCGGTGGCCAGCGGATCGTCCGGGCCGGACGGTTCCATGCCGATCGTAGCGGCGTACCGGCCGGGGTGCTCCAGGACGAAGGCGCGGAAGGCGCGGGCCGCGGCCGCCAGGGCGTCGCGGCCCGCGTACCCCTGGACCGCGACGCCGACGGTGTCGGCGGCCTCGCGCAACGCCAGGGCCGCGATGCGCCGGTTGAGGTCTTCCTGGCCGCCCACGTGCTTGTACAGGGACGGGGTACGCACACCCACCCGCTCGGCCAGCAAACCCATCGTCAGGTTGGCGAGGCCCACCTCGTCGGCGAGGGCGGCACCGGCCGCGACCACGGCCGCCGGGTCCAGGCCGGCCCTAGGCACGAGCGGCGTCCGATCGGAGGAAGGCGAGCATGAGCGAAACCACCTGGTCGGGGAACTGGTCGTGCGGGTAGTGCCCGGCACCCTCGATCGTCTCAAGGCGACCGAGGCCGGACGGCAGGGCATCAACGATCGCCGAACCCTCGGCGTGCGGGTCGGCCCAGTCGGGGTCGAGCGTGCCCATCACAACCAGGACCGGGCAGCGGACCTTGCCGAGCTGCGCGCCGGCGTCGGTCGGGGCGCTGCGGCCCATGCCCTGCAGGGCCTTCATCCGGCCCGGCTCGCTCAGCAGGGAGTCGATGCGGTCGAGCCGCTCGGCCCAGTCGGCCGGCTTCACGCCGGGGTAGGCCACATCGAGGTACGAGCGCCAGAGCGGCACGCTGCCGAACGCGCCCGTGCCGAGCAGCCGCAGCATGCCCCGCCTGAAGCGCTTCACCCGCAGGTCGGCGAGGCGGATCGACTGCTTGCGGGTGAACGGCGCCAACTCGACAACCGCGGTGATCAGCGAGGGCTCCTGCGCCGCGGCGATGGTGGCGGCGCCGCCGGAGATCGAGTGGCCGACAAGCACGGCCGGGCCGCCCAGGTGGCGGATCACGGCGAGCAGGTCGCCGGCGATGGCGGTGCGGCTCCAGGCCGGCCAGCCGACGCTGGACTCGCCGCAGCCGCGCAGATCGACCGTGGCGACCCGATAGCCCGCCGCCACCAGCGGCGGGATCACAGCACGGTACGCGGCGCGGCTGTCGCCCATGCCGTGCGCGAGAACGATCAGCGGTCCGGACCCCGCCACCTCGTAAGCGATCGTGCCGCCGTCGACGGCGAGGTACTCGGTCATGACATCTCCCAGGTTGGCTAACTTGTATAGCTAAAAGCTAATCTTATTAGCCGGACCTGTCAACGTGGCCGCTGCCACGGCTCCCGGTACCGGCTCCTCGCCTGCGACCAGTGACAACGCGCCGCTGATCACGCCCCCGACCGCCTTGGCGGGCCGGCATACGTCGCCCTCCACCGGCCGCCGCGCCCCACAGCGGCCCTGCCGCCGGCCCGTATGCCTCTACCGGCGCAACACCTGCCTCAACCCCCGCGGCCACGCTGGCCACGCGTGCGAACACCAGGACCGCCCCTCTTCCTCTCCGCGTTCGCCGCCCTGTGAGACCCGGCATCCCGGGCCTACTACGGCAGGAAGATCTCGCAGGGCAAGCACCACACCCAAGCCCTCCTCTGCATCACACAACGACGAGCCGACGTCCTCTTCGCCATGCTCCGCGACGGAACCTTCTACGAACCCCAATCCGCCGCGGCCAGACGAGAGTTCAGACCGAGAGCCGGCCCCCAGGCCGAAGCCGCTGCCGAGCTGCCTCGAGCCGCTGGTCATAGTCAGGCGCGAATACCACCACACGCTCGACGCATCCCGCCCACGTAGGTCTCAACGGATCCACGGGCCGGACATCGCGCCAACTCTTGACAGAACATCCACAGGATTACAACCTATGGCAACGTTGTCAGGCGGGCTCGTGCAGGCCGCCTGCTCTTGAGGGATTCACCTGAAACGGATCACGTCACTCATGCCTGACCAGTCATCTCACCCTTCCCGCAGAGCAGTTGTCGCAACCGGCTCCACGCTGCTCGCAAGCCTCGGGCTCGGGGTCGCGCTCCCCGGGACGAGCCATGCGGCCGGGCCCGCAATCTCTACCGGCACCGCAACCGGCTCCCGGGGCGAACTCGCCGCGTACCGCCCGGTCGAGGTGTCGTCGGTCGACTACGCCCCCACACCCGGCGAGTTCGTGGTGGACAGGCTCAACTCCACCGGTGTGAAGGGCAGCGGGTGGCGCGCCGCCGACGGCGACCCGCAGTGGATCTCCGTCGACCTCCAGTCCGAGTGCGAGGTCGACTCGCTACGGCTGACGTTCGAAGCCACCAAGGACGACCCCGTCTTCACGCCGTCCACCAGCGGCAATCCGCGTGACAGCACAACGGGCCAGGAGATCCTGTCCAGCTGCGCGGTGGAGTTCACCATCGAGACGTCCCGGGACCGCCACGCATGGACCACGGTGTACCGGACCGCCTCCGGCGTCGGCGGGGTGGTGGAGATCGAGCTGGACAGTCCCTCCACGGCACGCTGGGTGCGAATGACCGTGACGAAGCGGTCGAACTCCAACCCGCTGGGTCTCAACGGCTTCGAGGTGTACGGCACGGCCAAGGGCCACAGGCCCGCCGCCACCGGGTGGACCGACTGGGGCACGCACAACCACGAGGCACCTGCGCTGAAGGTCGCCGACGACGGTACGGTCCCGCTGGAGTCGGGCTGGACCCTGACGATGGACGAGTGGGCCGGCGCCGAGGGCGCCGAGCTGTCCCTGCCCTCGGTGGACACCAGCCGCTGGCTGCCCGCGACGGTGCCGGGTACGGTTCTCGGCTCCCTGGTGGACCAGGGCCACCTGCCCGACCCGGTCTCGGGGATGAACAACCTCCACATACCGGAGGCCCTGTCGCGCCACGCGTGGTGGTACCGGCGCGGCTTCCGTCTGCCGCGCGGCCTGCGCACCGGCTCGGGGCGTCGTGTCTGGCTGGAGTTCGACGGCGTCAACCACAAGGCCGACATCTGGCTCAACGGGCAGCAGGTGGGCGGGCTGACGTACCCCTTCGCCCGCTCCGCCCACGACGTGACGCGCCTGCTGGCATCCGGCGGCGAGCAGGCGCTGGCCGTACGGATCACACCGATGCCCTTCCCCGGCAGCCCCGGGGACAAGAGCGAGGCGGGCCTGGCCTTCGTGGACGCCGGCGCCACCATGATGAACCGCAACTCGCCCACGTACCTGGCCGCCTCCGGCTGGGACTGGATGCCGGCCGTACGCGACCGCGTCTCCGGCATCTGGAACCACGTGCGGCTGCGCTCGACGGGGCACGTGGTCATCGGCGACCCACGCGTCGACACCACGCTCCCCCACCTGCCCGACACCGGCACTGCCGAAGTGACGATCGTGGTGCCGGTGCGCAACGCCGATTCCACCGAGCGGCGCGTGACGGTCACCGCGTCGTTCGACGACGTGCGGGTCTCACGGACCGTCACGGTGCCGGGTGATGAGAGCACCGACGTGATCTTCGCGCCCGCCGACCACGCGCAGCTGCGGGTGCGCAATCCCGAGCTGTGGTGGCCCAACGGCTACGGCGAGCCGACCCTGCACGACCTCACGCTCGTCGCGTCGGTCGACGGCGAGGAGAGTGACCGGCGCACCACACGCTTCGGCATCCGCCAGTTCGGTTACGAGTACGCGGTGCCGCTGCCCTTCGACGGTGGGACCAACGCGTACACGCAGTCGGTGGAGCTGGGCCCCAGGAAGGCGCGGTACGTGCGGATCAGGTGCCTGACACGCACCACGAACTGGGGTTCGTCGCTGTGGGGCCTCTCGGTGATCGACAGCGCGGCGCCCGGTATCGACCTGGCCCTGCACAGGACCGCCACGGCCTCGACCGTGGACGAGCCGGGCCACGAAGCCGCCAACGTCACGGACGGGGATGCGAGGACTCGATGGTCGTCGGCGTTCGAGGACGACCAGTGGATCCAGGTGGACCTCGGCGAGTCCGTCTCCTTCGACCGGGTGGAGCTCGTCTGGGAGCAGGCGTACGCCAAGACGTACGTGGTGCAGGTCTCCGCCGACGGCGACACCTGGACAGATGCGGAGTCCGTCGACAACTCAGCGGTGCCGCTGCCGTTCCAGAACGCCAACGCAAGCCTGCAGAGCGTGGATCTCGGCCACCGCACGGCACGGTATGTGCGGCTCAACGGCGGTGAGCGGGCGACGAGTTGGGGAACGTCGCTGTGGAGCCTGTCGGTGATCGACAGTGGGAAGCCCGGCACCGACCTGGCCCTGCACAAGACCGCCACCGCCTCGACGGAGGACGGCTCGAACACAGCGCAGAACGCCACCGACGGCAAGCCCGGCACTCGCTGGTCCTCGGCGTACGAGGACAACCAGTGGATCCAGGTGGACCTTGGCGAGTCCGTCTCCTTCGACCGCGTCGTCGTCGTGTGGGAGTCGGCCTACCCCAAGACGTATGTCGTCCAGATCTCCGACGACGGGGACACCTGGACGGACGTGAAGTCCGTCGACAACACCCCGGAACCGCTGAAGATCAGCGTCAATGGTGTGCGGGTCTTCTGCCGGGGCGGCAATTGGGGCTGGGACGAGCTGCTGCGCCGGATGCCGGCCGAGCGGATGGACACGGCGGTGCGGATGCACCGGGACATGAACTTCACCATGATCCGCAACTGGCTCGGCAGCAGCAACAGGGAGGAGTTCTTCGCAAGTTGTGACGCGTACGGCATGCTCGTGTGGAACGACTTCCCGAACGCCTGGGCCATGGACCCACCGGACCACGACGCCTTCAACAGCCTGGCACGGGACACCGTACGGCGCTACCGCATCCACCCCAGCGTCGTCGTCTGGTGCGGTGCCAACGAGGGCAACCCGCCCGCGGCGATCGACACCGGCATGCGCGAGGCAGTCCGGTCGGAGGCGCCCGGTGTCTTCTACCAGAACAACTCGGCCGGCGGCATCATCTCCGGCGGCGGCCCCTACGGCTGGGTGGAGCCGGAACGCTACTTCTCCCGGTCCACCTACGGCGGCGGCCACTTCGGCTTCCACACCGAGATCGGCATGCCCGTGGTGTCCACTGCGGAGAGCATGCGCAGCCTCGTCGGCGACGAGCCGGAGTGGCCGATCGGTGACGCGTGGTACTACCACGACTGGAGCACCAGGGGGAACCAGGCTCCGCAGAACTACCGTGCCGCAATCGAGGCCCGGCTCGACACGGCCGTCGGCCTGGACGACTTCGCCCGAAAGGCACAGTTCGTCAACTACGAGAACACCAGGGCGATGTTCGAGGCCTGGAACGCCAATCTGTGGAAGGACGCCAGCGGCCTGATGCTCTGGATGTCCCACCCGGCCTGGCACAGCACCGTATGGCAGACCTACGACTACGACTTCGATGTCAACGGCACCTATTACGGGGCACGCAAGGCATGCGAGGCCGTCCATGTGCAGGCGGACCCGCAGAAGTGGGAGGTCGTCGCGGTCAACCACACCGCGCGCGGCCTGAAGACCGTGACCGTCACGGCCCGGCTCTTCGACCTGAACGGACGGCAGCTCGGGTCCACCCACCGCACGAAGGTGGATGTCGCCCCCTCGGGCACGACACCGGCCTTCACGGCCGACTTCGGAAAGGATCTGCCCGGCCTGCACCTACTGCGGCTGACCCTGGAGGACAGCCGTGGCAGAACCCTTTCGGAGAACACATACTGGCGCTACCGCGAGACGGCCGACATGAAGGCGCTCAACAAGGCCAGGACGGTCAAGGTCACCGCCGACCTCGGCCACGTCTCCCGGTCGGGGACGCGCCGCACGATGCCCGCGACCATACGCAACCGGGGCTCGGTGGTCGCGTCGATGGTGCGGCTCTCATTGCTGGACGCCGACAACGGCGGGCGCGTGCTGCCGACGCTGTACAGCGACAATTATGTGTGGCTGCTGCCCGGGGAGTCGCGCACGGTGACACTCTCCTGGCCCGCGGACGCGCTACGGTCGGGGCGGCCCGCGCTGCTGACCGAGGGATACAACAGCGCGCGCACGGTGACACACGCCTAAGGGCTGTCCCGTCAATGATCTTCTGGTTGCCTCGGGCATGATTGGCCGCCGTGCGGCCTGCTTGCCTATCCGGCCAGTGCGAGGTTGTGCATCCGGGCAATGCCAAGCATGGCGTGGTGGACGCCCTCGCCCTTGTGGCGGCAGTCGCGGAGGATCTTCCACGTCTTCATCCGTGCGAAGACGTGCTCGACGCGGGCCCGGACCTGCTTGTGGGACTTGTTGTGATCCTCTTTCCACTCCGGGAGTTCGGTCTTGCCGCGCTCGTGGCGGTGAGGGATAACGAGTCCGGTGCCCGGGTAGCCGCCGTCGGCAATCGTGAGGGTCTTGCCGACGGCGGCCTTGGCGCCGGACTCCCCCCATGCCTTGCAGTCGTTACGGTTCCCGGCGAGCGGCCGGCCGACTACGACGACCAGGCCGCTCGCGCAGAGAGGACGAATCAGTGCAGGTCGCGGGCGGGTCCGTGGCCTGGCACTGGTCAGGGCTTGGGCTCGCCAGTTCTTCGCTGATGCGCGCAGCAGCGCGGCGGACGAGGTTGGGGTTGCGCAGTTCCGTCGCGTGTTCCTCCAGGGCGGCGGTCAGCTCGTCCAACCTCGCCTGTGCTGCGGCCAGCTTGAGGCGGTTGGCGCGGGCGAGTCGCCCCCGCGCGACCTACATCGACGCAGCATCAGTCACGAAATGCAGCTGCCGTGCTGGTGGAGTCGCGTGGGGGAATGGGACGCCGCATCTCCTCGTATCCGCTCACGTACTCCATGTGCTGCACGCCGATGAAATGGTCGAACACGATGCTAGTGGTAGTCGCGGCCACAGGGCCCGTACTGAGCCTCGTGGAGACGAAGTCGCGCAGTTGCGCGCTCGAGGTGCACGCCACATGGATCAGGAAGTCGTCCGGGCCACCCATGAAGAACACGTTGAGTACCTGTGGGAATCGAATGACACGGCCCGCATAAGACTTCACCTGATCCCGGGCCTGGGCCTGGAGTCGTACGAACACGATGGCCTGGATCGGAAATCCGAGCGCCTCGTAGTTCACGAAGGTATTGATCGACCTGATGACACCCAGATTCTCAAGCCGTTTGATCCGGGCGTGGCACGTCGACGGGGCGATGCCAGCCTTGCGTGACAGGTCGTTGTTGGACATCCGGCCGTCCGTAGTCAGTTCCCAGAGCAGAATCTCGTCGATCTCGTCAATCTTGATCTCCCTGGACCGCTCGTTCACGTAGCGCTGCATTGGTGACCTCCTCGTGCACAGCCTGGGCTGCCGAGCCGCGGCCTGTCCGCGATACAGCAGGACTTTCGGAGTTACGTGGGCAGTTTCGAGCAAGGATGAAAAACCTGCCTAAATCAAGCGTAATTCCGAAGGATTTTCGTAATCAGCGACGCCTCGTCGAAGGATCTACCAACATGGACATGAGGTCAACCCGGGAGGGTCGGCGTGACGCACACCACACGGTCTTTCGCTGCAACGCGATTCGGCGACGCCCACCGCTACCCACCTGACACCGTCACGACCCTGCAAGGGAGCAGCAATCCAGTGATTCCACCAAAGGGAACGCCCGAACGGAAGGCGCAGCTCGACCAGTTGGCCGACCGCGCGAAGTTCATCCGGCTCGAAACGGTGCGGCTCTCCAAGATCGCCGGGGCGGGCCACTACACATCCTCGTTCTCGGCCGCAGAGCTGTTCGCCGCCCTGTACTACTCGGTGCTGAATTACAAACCGGCGGAACCGAGGTGGGTGGACCGGGACCGGTTCGTGCTCAGCAAGGGGCACGCCGCGATCGGGCTGTACCCGGTGCTGGCCGACGTGGGCTTCTTCGCCCCGTCCGAACTTGACACCTACACGCGCCTTGGCAGCCCGTTCGGTGACCACCCTGACATGAAGAAAATCCCCGGCATCGACTTCAGCTCGGGTTCGCTCGGCCACGGGCTGTCGATCGCCGTCGGCATCGCGCTGGGCGGGCGCGTCGGCGACCGGCCGTATCGGACCTTCTGCATGCTCGGCGACGGCGAACTGCACGAGGGGCAGGTCTGGGAGGCGGCCAACGCCGCCGGCCACTACCGGCTGGGCCAGCTCGTCGCGATCGTCGACCGCAACAAGCTGTGCATCGACGGCTTCACCGACGACGTGATGAGCGTCGAGCCGATCGAGGACCGCTTCAACGCATTCGGCTGGCAAACCCACCGGGTTGATGGCCACGACTTCGACGCTCTGCTCGACGTGTTCGACGCACTGCCCAATGTGCAAGATGGCCCACCGCAACTCATCGTGGCGGACACGGTGAAGGGCCGCGGTGTGCGGCTCATGGAATACAACCCCGACTGGCACGTCGGCAACCTCGTCGGTGCCGACTACGACAACGTGATCGCGGAACTGCAGGCGGGTCTGCGGCCGCTGGAGGCTGCAAATGACTGAGAGTCAGGACCAGGCAGAAATCTTCGGCGGTGGCGCGGCCAAGCTGCGCGACAAGCGCTCCTTCGACGGCAGCGACGTCAGCTCCATCCCGGCGTTCGTGTTCGGCGAAGAGCTCGCCGAACTCGCCGACAACGACCCCCGCATCATCGTGCTCACTGCCGACCTCGCCAGTGCGAACCGGGCCACCGACTTCGCTGCGCGGCACCCTGAGCGCTTCTTCAATCTGGGCATCGCCGAAAAGGGGATGATCACCACCGCGGCAGGCATCGCATCGTGCGGCTACGTGCCGTTCGCCGCGACGTTCGCGTCATTCTCGGCGTTGTTGTGCGCGGAGCAGATTCGCACCGACTGCGCCTATCCGCGGATGCCGGTGCGTATCGTCGGCCACCACTCCGGCATGTCGATGGGGTTCTATGGCACCAGTCACCACGCCCTGGAAGATCTTGGTGTCCTGCGCACGTTCGCCGAACTGACGGTGGTGTGCGCGACCGACGAGAACCATCTGCGCGCGGTGTTGCGGGCCTCGGTGGACCACCCCGGCGCGATGTACATCCGGCTCGGCCGCGGTCGCGATCCCGAGGTCTACGCCGGAGTCCCTGACATTACGCTGGGCAAGGCGATCCGGCTGCGCGAGGGCGCAGACCTGACGATCGTGGCCACTGGCAGCGAGGTCAAACCCGCTCTAGACGCCGCGGAATCCCTTGCCGCGCAAGGCATCAGCGCGCGCGTCGTCGACATGCACACCGTGGCCCCGCTAGACGTCGACGAGGTGCTGGCCGCGGCGCGTGATACCGGCGCCATCCTGACAGTTGAGGAGCACAACGTCACCAACGGGCTTGGCACGGCCGTCGCAGAGGCGCTGTTCGAAGGTGGCGCACGCGCGGTGCCGTTCTACAAGCACGGCGTGCCCGACGAATACATCCCCGTCGGTCCGCCCGCCGCGCTGTACGCGAAATACCGTCTCGACGCCCCCGGTATCGCGGAGGTCGCTAAGGAGCTGCTCGGATGATCAACAAGAACGACACCCGCTTGGCCAAGCGGTCCCAGATAGTGATTCCCGGCGGGATCTACGGGCACATGGCCGTGCGGGGGTTCTCCGACACGTTGCCGCAGTACATGGCCTACGGCAACGGCTGCCGCATCACCGACACCGATGGCAACACGTACATCGACTTCATGTGCGGGTGGGGCCCGATCGTGCTCGGACACCGCCACCCCACGGTGGAGCGGGCGGTGACCGAGCAGCTCGGGCGGGGCGACTGCCTAAACGGCGCACCGCCGGTGATGGTGGAACTCGCCGAGCTACTGGTCGACACCGTTGCGCACGCCGACTGGGCGCTGCTGGCCAAGAACGGCACCGACGCCACCACCGTGTCGGTGACGATCGCGAGGGCGGCAACCGGACGGCGCAAAGTGCTAATGGCGAACGGCGCCTATCACGGTGCAGTGCCGTGGTGCACGCCTGTCACTGCGGGCGTCACTCCAGAGGATCGTGCGCATCTTGACTATTTCGATTTCAACGACCTGGAGTCGGTGCGCGCCGCTGCGGCGCGGGCCGGCGACGACCTGGCTGCCATCATCGTCTGCCCACACCGGCACGACGTGAATAACGATCAGGAGCTGACGGATCCCCAGTTCGCGCGCGGACTACGTGAGCTGTGCGACCGCATGGGTGCCGCGCTGATCCTCGACGACGTCCGCTGCGGCTTCCGGCTCGACATCGCGGGTAGCTGGGAACCGATGGGCGTGCGGCCCGACCTGTCGGCATGGTCGAAGGCCATCGCGAACGGGTATGCGCTGGCGGCGGTGACCGGCACCGACGCTTTGCGGGACGCGGCGAGTCGGATCTTTACGACGGGCTCGTTCTGGTTCTCTGCGGCGTCAATGGCGGCGGCTGTCGCCACCATCACCGAGCTGCGCGAAAGCGACGCGCTGGAGCGCATCGCGCGGGCGGGGCAGCGGCTGCGCGACGGGCTCGCCGCGCAGGCGTCGGCGCATGGGTTCGAGGTGATTCAGTCGGGTCCGGTGCAGATGCCGCTGCTGCGGTTCGCCGGTGACGACGACTTCACATTGACCCGGCGTTGGACCGACGAGGCAGGCGCGCGCGGGGTGTACGTGCACCCGTACCACAACTGGTTCCTCGGGGCCTCTCACACCGATGCCGATATCGACGAAGCCCTCGAGCGCACCGACGGCGCGTTCGCGGCACTCACCCGCTGATGAAAATCACCGGAGCGGTGCTGGAAGAGTCCGGCCGTGCAAGGCCTTTTGCAAAGTCACGCCCGATCACGGTCGGCGAGGTCGAGCTCGGTGAGCCAGGTCCGACCGAGATCCTCGTCAAGGTCGAGGCGGCCGGTGTGTGCCATTCGGATCTGAGCGTGGTCGACGGAAATCGCTTGCGGCCCACCCCGATGCTGCTCGGCCATGAGGCCGCGGGCATAGTGGTGGCCGTGGGTGCGGCGGTTACCGACATCGCACAGGGCCAGCGTGTGGTGATGTCGTTTGTGCCCCGTTGCGAACGGTGCGAGGCGTGTGCGGAGGACGGGCGCCTGCCGTGTTCGGCAGGCACGGCCGCCAACAATGCGGGCACCCTGCTGCACCAATCGCGCCACCTGCGTCGGGGTGCCGAGATCGTCCACCACCACCTCGGTGTGTCTGGCTTCGCCACGCACGCTGTAATCGACCGTGCATCGGCCGTTCGTGTCGGGGCCGATATCCCGCCCGATGTCGCGGCGGTGCTCGGATGCGCGGTCCTCACTGGCGGCGGCGCCGTGCTCAATGTCGCGAAGCCGGCGCCCTCGGATTCGGTGATGGTCGTCGGGCTCGGAGGCGTCGGCATGGCCGCGATCATCACGGCGAAAGCACAAGGCGTCGAGCGGGTCATCGCTGTCGACGCCATCGCCGCGAAACTCGATCAAGCGACCGATCTCGGCGCGACCGAAACCTACACGCCTGCGCAGGTCGAGCGGCTAGGTATCAAGGCCCGGTACGTCGTCGAATGCGCAGGACACCCCAGCGCATTCGAAACCGCCTTCGCCGCCACGCAATCGGGCGGTACGACGATCACCGTCGGGTTGCCTTCCCCAGCCGCGCGCGCGTCGCTGTCCCCGCTGACCATCACCGCCGAAGCCAGAACTGTGGTCGGAAGCTATCTCGGCTCTGCCATGCCGTCCCGCGACATCCCCCGCTACGCGCAGATGTGGCGGGACGGGAAACTGCCTGTGGAGAAACTCATTTCGTCGCGGATCGAGCTGGGCCAGATCAACGAGGCGATGGACCTGCTCGCGGACGGCCTGGCCATCCGGCAGGTGATCGTGTTCGACACGGCCTGATTCCTACACGGCTCTGATACTCGCTTGCTTCCGCAGTTGGCGGGCGTGCAGGAGCGGCACCGACCTCGACCGCAAGCGCATCAACTGGCAGGAAGCCCTCGGGCACCTCCTCGCCGCGTTCGCGGACGAGACTGCCAGCCGTGTCTTCGATCGCATGAAGAAGGCCGCCAGCTGACGCACAGCAAGAAAGGCGCCCGGCCAATTGTAGTGGCCGGCCGCCCTCTTGCGTACGTGCCGCACCGTACCGGAGCGCCCCGACACGGCCGGCCGTCAGGCCTGGCACCGCTGCCCGAGGGGCCGCCACCGATCCGCAGACACGTTCGGTGGTGTTCCCCCTCGAAACAGTTATCGCCGAAGAATTTTCGGACCACAGCGGCTGCGTGTCATCGGTGGGCTGAAAATTATCGAAGATTGTCGACCAGAATCGTCACGACCTTCGGAATTCGTTCGCCGACCAAATGTGGTCTGCATCATAGTCGGGGCACTTGCCGTACGAGATCACGAAAACACCTCTGACACAAAGTTATTGACCCACTCCGTGGCAGCCCCGTCATCCCATCTCGAACCATGCAGCGGTGCGCCGCGTTTATGAGAGGAGCTCAGAGATGAGCACAGAGACCGAAACCCTTGTCCGGTATCGGATGTCGATCGCCGGACAGGACCGCGACAGTGCGTCCGGCGAGATCATCGAGGTTCGCAACAAGTTCGACGGTGTCGTCATCGGCACCGTCCCCGCAGGCACCGCCGACGACGCGCAAGCCGCTCTCGACGCGGCGCAGGGCGGCGCCGAAATCTGGTCTGCCACACCGGCATTCCGGCGGGTAGCAATCCTCAAGGCGGCGGCGGCGCAGATCCGCGCACGTCGCGACGAGCTCAGCTCTGTGCTGTCCGCCGAGAACGGCAAGACCATTGCGAACGCCTCCATGGAGATCGACACAACCGTCCGGATCTTCGAGGGCTTCGCCGAGGAGTCGCTGCGGCTGTTCGGGCAGACCATCCCCCTCGACATCCAGGAAGGCCTGCAGACCGACCTGATGATCACTGTGCGGGAACCGCTCGGCGTCATGGTGGGCATCCTGCCGTTCAACTTCCCCGCCGAGCTGTACGCTCACAAGGTCGGCGCCGCCCTTGCGGCGGGCAACGCGATCGTGGTGAAGCCGCCGGAGGACGACCCTATCGCGACGATCCTGCTGACTGAGATCCTGCATCAGGCGGGCGTGCCTGGCGCCACACTTCAGCTGGTAACGGGGTACGGCGACGTGGTCGGCGACCATCTCTCGAAGAGCCCCAATATCGCCGCGGTAACCTTCACAGGCAGCACCGAGGTCGGCGCGATCATTGCGGCCAATGCCGGCCGCAATGTGGTGCGGGCGTTCCTGGAACTCAGCGGAAACGACGCATTCATCGTCTGCGAAGACGCCGACATCGATGCTGCGGTCGACCACGCCGTTGCGGGGCGGATCTACGCCAACGGGCAGGTATGTGTCGCCACCAAGCGCATCATGGTCTCGCGCTCCCGCTACGACGACTTCCTTCTCAACTTGCGCGCCAGGGTGGAGGCTCTGCGCGTGGGCGACCAGACCGATGAGAACACCGACGTCGGGCCGCTGATCAGCGTCGACGCCGCCCGTGTGGTGGAACGCCAGATCCAGGAGGCGGTGGGTCAGGGCGCGCGCCTGCTTGTCGGCGGCACCCGCGACGGAGCGTTCATCACGCCCGCCCTGTTGGAGATCGACACGAGTGTCGGCATTGCCACCGACGAGGAGATCTTCGGCCCGGTGTTCTCCGTGCTGGCGGTCGACAGTCTCGACGAGGCGATCGAGATCGCCAATGCCTCGCAGTTCGGGCTCAACGCCGCGGTATTCACCGCCGATCTCAAGCAGGCGATCAGGGCCGGGCGCCGGATCAAGGCCGGCATCGTATCGGTCAACGGCGGCAACGCCTACCGACCGGACGTGGCCGCGTTCGGCGGGTACAAGAAGAGTGGTCTAGGCAGGGAGGGTATCGCCTACACCCTCGACGAGTTCACTCAGGTCAAGAGCATCGTGCTTCGCGGAGTCATCACCGAAGACTGAGTCGCGCGGTAGTCACACCGAAGATCCTTCGGAATCCGACCCTCGATCAGGAATCGCCGGTGTTACTTCGCGCGAGAGTTACGCAAATGTCGCACCGCCCTTCCTCGAACGCTCTATCGCGCCGGTCTCGGTGTCATGTTTACCCCGACAATGTCGTCAGGAAGTTACACACATGATCAGCTCACCACAATCTCAATCGACGGCCACCGCCGTAGACCCGTCGCCCAGTGGCGCGGTCAAGCTGCACCGTGGGCTCGGCGTCGGGTCAATCGTGTTCATGGTCGTCGCCGCGGCCGCGCCTCTGGCCGTGGTGACCGCCAGTGTGCCGATCATCATCTCGGTCAGCGGTAGCATCGCGGCGCCACAGTTCTTTCTATTTGCGACAATCATCCTGGGGCTGTTCTCCGTCGGCTTCACGTCGATGAGCAAATACGTGCCAAACGCCGGCGCTTTCTACTCCTACATCCAGCGCGGACTGGGCAGACACGTCGGCGTTGGTGCGGCCGCGCTGGCGCTCGGGTCGTACGGGGTGATGCTCGTAGGCCTCTACGCGTATCTCGGGGTGGCCACGACAAAGCTGCTGACCGCCGTGCACATAGGCGCGCCGTGGTGGACCAGCGCCATCGGGTGGGTGTTGATCGTCGGCTTCCTCGGCTATCGCGATATCGAGTTGAGCTCGAAGGTGCTCGGGGTGCTGCTGGTCGCGGAGACGCTCGCCGTGGTGATCGTCGACATCGGGATCATCAGTCACGGTGGGCACGGCGAGCTCAGCCCCGTGCCGTTGTCGCCGTCCGCGTTCGCGACGGGCGCGCCGAGCCTCGGCCTGATGTTCGCGTTTTTCTGCTTCATCGGCTTCGAGGCCACCGCAGTGTTCCGCAATGAGGCAAAGGATCCGGACCGAACCATTCCGCGCGCAACGTATATCGCGGTGCTGTTCATCGGCGTCTTCTACGCGATCGCGGCATG
This sequence comes from Streptomyces sp. NPDC057565, assembly GCF_042801455.1. Classification (NCBI taxonomy): domain Bacteria; kingdom Bacillati; phylum Actinomycetota; class Actinomycetes; order Kitasatosporales; family Streptomycetaceae; genus Streptomyces; species Streptomyces sp. NPDC057565. The sequence goes on from NZ_JBHVFU010000034.1 coordinate 87,517, forward strand.
GGCGGTGGTGCAAGGACTCGGCATCGGCAACGCCGTCGACGTGGCCTCCAGGGGACCGGAGAGTGTCGTGCAGAGCTTGGCAGCCACGTACGTCTCGCCGATCCTGACCGACGTGATCCAGGTGTTGCTAGTGACCAGCTTCTTCGCCTGTGTGCTGTCGTTCCACAACGTCATCACCCGCTACCAATTCACGCTGGCTGCAAAAGGTTTGCTGCCGAAGGCCATCGCGGAGGTCGACGACAAGCACCACACGCCTTCACGGTCGTCGCTGGCCTTCACAGCGATTTCGCTGACCGCGATGGTGGCCGTCGCGGTGTTCGGCTGGGATCCGATTACGCAGACCTACATGTGGTTCTCGGGCGCGTCGACGCTCGGCTTGATCGCGCTGATGGCGATGACCAGCCTTGCCGTGATTGTGTTCTTCCACACGAAGGCCCGTGGGCCCAGCGTGTGGCATGCGGTGATTGCACCAGGGCTGGCATTCATCGGGCTCACCGTGATCCTGGTGCTGGTCATCGGAAACTTCGCACTGCTGGTCGGAAGCACAACCAACGCAATCGTTTTGGGCGGCATCATCACAGCGACGTTCGCCTTGGGGCTCGCCGTCGCCGAACGTATTAGGCGCGCCCATCCCGATCGTTACCAGGCGCTGGCCCAGGACGGCTAAGGGCTGTCCCGTAACTGCTGGTCATCTCCGACGGGAGACGGCCTGCGGCGGTCAGCCGAAGATGAGCTCGACGTCCTTGTCCAAGCAGTACTTCATGACGGTGACCAGTTGGCAGGCGTCGTCGACGCGTCGCTGGAGAACGGGGTCGCTGTCCTCGTGTTGGAGCTGATCGAAGATCGCCTCCAGCCTGGGCAGCATGGCTGCGCATTGAGCGGGCGTGAGAGAGCCGTCATCGTCTGGATGGTCGAACAGTGGTACCAGCGTGGTGGAGATGCTGCTCCACGTGTGGTCTCCACCGAATCCGTTCATCTCAGCAAGGGTGAATCCCTCTGCGTGGGCGAGCCACTCCCTGAACATGCTGAAGCCGGTGTAGGACCAGGAGACGTCCGGGCTGGTCACGTCGCCGTCTCCTGGGAAGAGCATGAGCCCCATCCTGTCCTCCTTCCCGGTGCTCAGGATCAGTCGCAGGGAGACGTGTCGGCAACTGAAATGATCTACCGCATGGCTGGTGTGATCACGGCGTCGGAGTCGTCATGGATAGCCCCGTTCACTGGGCTGAGTCCGAGACAGTTCGGCAAGCTGGGTCACCGCGCTGCGGCGTCAAGGCGCGGACCCGGTGCGCAAGGGCAGACCGTGGAGCCTGCCTCTGGAGGACCCCGTCCTGCTGATCGCCGCGTACTGGCGGACGAACCTGACCCTGCGGCAGCTGGCGCCGCTGTTCGGCATCTCGAAGTCCGCGGCCGACCGCCAAGGCCGCCGTCGGCAAGACCCTCACGATTGCCGACGGCGGCTACCCGGGCACCGGACTCGTTATCCCTCACCGCCACGAGCGCGGCAAGACCGAACTCCCGGACTAAAAAGAGGATCACAACAAGTCCCACGAGCAGGTCCGGGCCCGCGTCGAGCACGTCTTCGCACGGATGAAGACGTGGAAGATCCTCCGCGACTGCCGCCTCAAGGGCGAGGGCCTCCACCACGCCATACTCGGCATCGCCCGCCTGCACAACCTCACCATCGCTGGGTGACCCAGAAACGAGCAGGCCCGCAGGCACGCTCCAGATGACGCGTTTCGGCGTGGGCATGGTGCCTTGTATGACGCGCTGGCCTGCGGGGCGGTCGATACCGGTGCGCTGCGGGGACTGCTGGCGGGTGCCTGGGAGAGGCCGGTAGATGACGGGCCGTTGAAGATCGCGGTGGATGTCTCGCCGTGGCCTCGTCCGGACGCGGAGACCAGTGCGGAGCGGTGCCACTGCTATACGGCCTGTCGTTGCGACGGTTCACGCAAGATGATCCCGGGCTGGCCGTATTCCTTCGCGGCCGGTCTGGAGTGGGGCGCGAGCTCGTGGACGGTGCTGCTGGACGCAGTCCAGATTGGCCCGGACGACGACGCTACCGTGGCGACGGTGCGCCAAGTCGCCCGCCTGGTCGAGCAGTTGACGGACACGGACCTGCTCATTGACCGGCCTGCTCCGGTGATCGTGTTCGACTCGGGCTATGACCTGAGCCGGATCAGCTACCTGGCAAGGGGGGAGGGTCTGGCGGTGCAGGTCCTGGGAAGAGTCCGCTCAGACCGGGTGTTCTTCGGCGCGGTGTCCGCGTGCCGCCGGGACGGCAAACCAGGGCGGCCGCCCCGGCACGGAGAGCGGTACGCGCTCAAGGAATGGGCCAGCTGGCCAGCGCCAGACGAGCAGTTGCACGCCGAGAGCCCCCGTTACGGAAAGGTCGAAGTCAGTGCCTGGCACAGGCTGCATCAAAAGCTCGGGCGCCAAGGCAGCTGGGCATCTCTGCCCGCGAGGGACAAGTTACCCATCGTGGCGGGCACTTTGGTCCGCATCCATGTCGGGCATCTGCCAGGCAACCGCACCCCCGAGTACGTATGGCTGTGGCACAACGCCCCCACCGGAACCGCCTTCGACCGCGACCTGCTGTGGAAGACCTATCTACGCCGCTTCGATCTTGAACACACCTTCAATGAGCTGTCCTGAGTTTCGTAGCGGCCGGTTGGTGTGTTTTCAGACGGCGTTCGTTGTCGCTTGTGATGGGTAGTGCTGGGCCTCGAATTCTTCGGGTGGAACGTAGTCGAGGGCGGAGTGCAGTCGCCTGGTGTTGTACCAGCCGACCCACTGGACAACGGCGTGTTCGACCTGGTCAGCGTCTCGCCAGGGGCCATGGTGCTCGATCAGCTCTGCCTTGAAGGAGCCGTTGAGTGCCTCGGCCATGGCGTTGTCGTAGCTGTCGGCGACGGAGCCGACCGATGCGGTCGCGCCGGCCTCGATCAGCCGCTCGCCGTAGCGGATCGACACATATTGACTGGATTCAACCGGTCGTTGCAACACCGGCTTGTTGGAGCAACAGTAGCTGCTCGTTGAACGCCTCGGCCGGTGTCTTCCAGCCGAGCGTCTTGCGGGGTCTGGTGTTGAGAGCGTGGGCGACGGCCTCGATCTCCTCGGCGGACCACCTCGAGAGATCGGTGCCTTTCGGGAAGTACTGGCGCAGGAGCCCGTTGGTATTCTCGTTCGTGCCGCGCTGCCACGGGCTATGAGGATCGGCGAAGAACACTGGAATGCCGGTCTCGACTCTGAACTGCGCATGCGCCGACATCTCCTTGCCCCGATCCCATGTCAGCGACCGTGTCAGCTGCTCGGGCAGCGTCGACATCGTGTTGGCGAGTGCGTTCTTCATCGTGATCGCCCCATAACCGGCCAGCGCAGGACCATTCTTGACCGTGTGCTTGTGCCGGTAGCCTTCCT
>NZ_JBHVFU010000035.1:0-87302 GCF_042801455.1 Streptomyces sp. NPDC057565
GAGTCCGTGACAACCCCCAGCGGCGTCACGCACATGACCTTCACCCGGCCGTAGCGACCGCCCGCGCAGGCGGCAATCGGCCTCGGTCTCGCACCTCGCACGCTCCGAAGGCCGACAGGACGAACATCACTTCCAGGGATGGCACCACGTTCGCCGTCGACACGACCGGCCAGGGGGCGCCGCTGATCCTGATCGGCAGCGCCTTCAACGACCGCGCGACCGTGGCCGTGCTCGCCAACATGATGGCGTCGCAGGCACAGGATCTCCGGTGGTCACAGAGCGTCGCAACTCCATGATCACGGCACCTGTGCTTGCCCCGTCTGTCAATGGGCCCCTCCCGTGCCTATCGGCGTGGCCTCTTACTCGCGCACGAGGAGTTCACATCACTTCGCGCAGGGCGTCTCGCCGCGAAAACGTCAGTACGCCCGGCGGTCGGGTGACGGATCCCGGGCCGCGATGGGCAAGTTCCCCGACCGGCTGCCGACGTGCTGCCGTATACGACCGGCGGCGATGGCGGTAGGCCGACCCCCCAATAAAGGGTGTGCCGCAGCAGACCGAGGACATGACCGCCAAACGGGGGGGGCATCTGTTCGAGCGAAGAATCCGTGCGCGACTCATCCCGGAGGGCGGGCCATCCGATAGCTGACGGTGAGAGTTCGTAGATCCATCCCACCCTTAGGAGCCGCGATGACCGGCGCAGCCGCCAGGCCCATCCCCGATTTCGTCCCGAACGCAGCCGAGCCGGTGCGCGAGCACCTGGCGGCCTCCACCGACCTGGCCACCTTCCTGCGGGGGGCGGGCACTCTGACGCTGGACGAGCGCCAGCTCATTGCCGCCCAGGCACTGATCCTGCTGGAGCAGAACTACGTCCATCTGCCGCTCAAGGCCTCGATGTACGCGGTGAACCCGGTTCAGCGCCTGCGGCTGCTCATCCACCGCCTGGAACGGCAGACGCCCCAGAACATGCCGCCGGAGTGGATGTTCCACAGCGAGTTGTCGGAGATCTTCCACTCGGTCAGGGATCTACACACTAACTACCTGCTCCCCGAGCCCTTTGTCGGCAAGATCGCCTTTCTGCCGTTTCTCGTCGAGCGGTACACCGACCCGCAGGGCGTCCACTTCATGGTCACCCAGGTGGCCGAGGGCTTCTCCGCCCCGGGCTTCAAGCCGGGCGTCGAGATCACCCACTGGAGCGGTATCCCCATCGCCGAAGCCGTCGACCTCGCGGCCGCCCGGTTCGCCGGGAGTAACCCCGAGGCCCGCCGCAGCCGGGGTGTGCAGTCGCTGACCGTACGGCCGCTGCGCATCCACCTGCCCCCGTTCGAGGAATGGGTGACCGTCAGCTACCTCGATGAGGACGGAACCAAGCGGGAATTCCGCGAGAACTGGCGAGTCGTCGACAACCTGCCCGCCTTCGTCGACGCGGACGCGGTGAGCGGTATGGCGGCAGCCCAGGGACTGGACCTCGAAGCCGACGAGACCAGCCGCGCCAAGGTGCTGTTGTTCGCTCCGCGGGTCGTCGCCCAGGCGAAGGCCGCCGCAGCCGGAGAGCCCGCTCCTGACCTGCGCGCGGACGAGATCGCCACCACGCTGCCGGAGGTCTTCCGGGCGAGGGAGGTGCACACCTCCGCCGGGACCTTCGGCCACCTGCGGATCTTCACGTTCAGTGTGCAGAGCCTCGAAGCGTACATCGAGGAACTCCTGCGTCTGATCCGCCTGCTGCCGGACCGCGGTCTGATCCTGGACGTGCGGGACAATGGCGGCGGCCTCGTCTTCGCCGCCGAGTTCGCCCTGCAGCTCTTCACACCCGGCCGGATTACCCCCGAGCCGGTGCAGTTCATCAACACACCTCTCAACCTGAGGATTTGCCGGAAGCACCAGGACGACCCACAGATTAACCTCGGTGCGTGGGTTCCCTCGATGAACCAGGCCATCGAGATCGGAGCCGTGTTCTCCGGCGCCTTCCCGCTCAGCCCCGAGGACGCCGCCAACGCCATCGGTCAGCAGTACTTCGGCCCGGTCGTGCTCGTCACCAACGCCCGCTGCTACTCCGCCACGGACATCTTCTCCGCAGGCTTCCAGGACCACCGGATCGGTCCGGTCCTGGGCACCGACCAGTGCACGGGCGCGGGCGGCGCCAATGTGTGGACACACGGCCTCCTCGCCGACCTCATGGCGGGAGACCCGGACTCGCCGTACGTGTGGCTGCCGAAGAAGGCCGGTATGCGCGTTGCGATCCGCCGGACCCTGCGGGTGCACGAGAACTCGGGCACCCCGGTCGAGGATCTCGGCATCACGCCGGACAAGTTCCACCAGATGACGCGTGCCGACCTGCTTGAGGACAACGCCGATCTGCTGGAGCAGGCCGGCCGGATCCTCCAGGACCTGACCCCGCACTCCGTGCTCGTCACAGGCGCTACCGCCGCCGACGGCGCCCTGCGGCTCAAGGTGAAGACCACCAACATCGACCGGCTGGATGTCTACGTCGACCAGCGGCCCCGCGCATCGATCGACCTTGCCGACGGTCAGGCCGATGTCACCGTGCCGGACGCCGCCTCCGCGCAGTCGGCCCGGCTGGAAGGGTTCGCGAGCGGCCGGCTCGTTGCCAGCCGGACCGAACAGTTCCGGTAACCACGTGACGAGGCTGGCTCCCGCGGAGGTTTCCGCGGGGGCTGGCTGTCCGTGAGCCGCGTCCGGCCCGCTGGTGCGGGCCGCGCCCGAAGGCCGGTGGGCTCCGTGCTGCGACCTGGGGTGGCAGCGATATTCTGGAATAAGGGACGTTCGCGGGTGCCGGGGCGCGCGGTACCGGGTCGATTCGGCGGGTGTCGTGCGGATACCCGGCGGGGTCCACGGACACCGGTTCGGAATCCGTGATGGGCGGCGTACCTCGGGAGCGCCAGCGACGGCCAGCTGCATGACATGCACAGTGCGGGGACTGTCATGGGCAAGGTCTGCTGCCGGAGCCTGTGTGAGGTCGGTGCGCCCCGGCGGGCGGACGTGAAGGTCGGCCGGATTGTCGAACGGGTCGTCAAGCAGGACTGCCGAAGACACCGCGGGAGCCTGACACCGGCGACGCGACCGGGACAGCCCCGGAGACGACCCGTCGGAACGATGCCTTCGCCTCCGCCTCGACGGGTTTGCCTTCCGGGAGGATCCGGATGAAGCCGATCCCGAGCCGGAGGAGAAGCCGGACGAGCAGGCGGCATTCAGCGCTTTCGTCCGGCAGTACCTGCAGGACGTTCGCGGCGATGCCCAGGACACGCGTGGGAGCACGTTGCGGTGGACCTGTTGCCGGTTGAGATCAAGGCAAATAACGACGGAGACGTCGCGGCGGCGCTGTCTGCGCTCGGTGGGTTGCACGGCGCGGTGACGACGCGTCGCATCTGGTTCGCCGAGGACTGGGACGGCGTCGCCGAGGGCCGGGTGCCGTTGCTGAACGGTGGCGTGATCGTGCGGTTCAGGGTCGGCGCGCACCCGGACGACCTGACCGTCAAGTTGCGTCCCTGCACCAGGGAGCAGTTGGTCGGCAGGTTCTCTGGCCCGTTCGACGCGGAGCCGTTCGAGTACAAGATCGAGGAGGACCGGTCGGGCAGCCGACGTGTAGTGGCCGCCTCCCTGGTTCATGATCACCCGCCGGGAGTGCTGTCGGGTGCGGTCGAGCCCGGGGCCGATCCGGCCGCCTCGATCGGCGCGGTGCAGGATCAGTTTCAGCATGCTTGCGCGCCCGCTGTACGGCTGGACGGGCTGGTCGCACTGGGGCCGATCCTCTCGACGAAGGTCGGCGACGTTCCGCTCGGCGATCTGGAGGTGGGCCTGGAGGTGTGGTCGGTCGCCGGTTTGGAGTTACTGGAAGCCTCGATCCGGGTGAAACCCAAGAACGGCGACGACGCTGGGAAGCTCACGGAGCGAGCCGAGCGCAAGCAGCGGAAGCTGGAGGACGCGGTGCGGGAGCGTGGAGTGACGCTCTCCGAACACCCCGAGAACAAGACCCGACGCGTTCTTACCGCGTTGGCGGAGGCCGGCCGGAGCTGAGGACGGCGGAGCGGCTACCGGGTCCGGTGCTGTGACCGCATAGGTTCGCCGGGTCGGGGGCGGCGGCGTTCCGTCTGACCGCTGGAGGGGGCCGGGCCCGACGCCGGTCGCCACGACTCGTGGCGTTCCGCGGTCCCCTCGATGGAGGAACTCCTCGAAGCCGCGGGGAGGCGGCTTGCTACCACTGGCCGCGACCCGAAGCAGGGTTTCGGCAAGCACCGCCGGTCCAGCGAGGCGAAGCTCGGCGGGCAGGTGCGCTCCGTCCGGGAGCGCCTGGCCCAGCTGCGGCGCAACCCAGTAGCAGAGCCGCCAGCACCGCTCCGTTTCACCACGGCGCCGTCGGCGGTCGACGGCGACCCGGCCCAAGGCCCCCTTGACGAACTCGACAACGTGCGGGTCGGTGAACGCCTGCGCCTGGACGGGCTCCTGGCGATCGCGCCCGGACAGCGGCTGCTGATCACGGGCGAGAACGGCGCGGGCAAGACGACGCTGCTGCGTGTCCTGACGGGCGACCGGGAGCCGGGCGCAGGCACGGTCCGCCGCCCCGCCCGGATCGGCTACCTCGCGCAGGAACTGCCCGCCCACTCCACACGGCTCCCGCTGCTCGCCGCGTTCGCCGCCGGGCGGCCCGGACTGCCGGACGAATACGCCGAACAGCTCATGGCGCTCGGCCTGTTCCGCGAGGAGGACCTGCACGTTCCGGTTGGCAGCTTTCCGAGGATCACCGGCCTCCGCCCCACACAGCCGCCAGCCTTGGCCACCGCGGCGAGCTCGTCGTCGCCGGCCTGCGCAGCGGCCGACGGCACCGGCTCGTGCACCACCAGCGACCACGGCGCCGACAACCGCACTACCGCGCGCAGGTGCCGGGCATTCCGGCAGGGTACCTTTCGGGTTCCGGCCGGGGGCAAGGCGGTTCTTCCCGGCCGGGCAGCCCCGGTGCGGGCCAGCGGTGTCATCGGGCTGGGGTCTGGAGTACGAGTTTGCCGGTGGTGGTGCCGGGCTCGATGCGGCGGTGGGCCTGGGCGGCCTGTTCCAGCGGGAGGGTTTCGACCTGTACCAGCAGTTCCCCCTTTGCCGCGGCCGCCCCCGGCTCCCAGCCATCCGGGACGGCCCTCACCTCCCGCACCCGCAGCCCCGACCCGATCACCCCGATCCCCACCGGCCCGTCCTCACCGGTTCCACTGGCCCCCGCCGGAACCGCCAGCCCGAAGACGCCGCGACCACCGCACACACCGCCGCGTACACCATCGGTTTCACACCCAGATCAACGCCGCCCGGCTGCTCCCGACACTGCCGGGCGGCGCTGCGCCATCAGACTGGCCGACCCGGACGAGTGCCCTGCTCCCGTGGTCCCGCCTCGCTAGGACCGTCGTGTTGTGCTGCTGACGGGTCGTCGCTGCTCCGGCCTGGCCGGGACGCGATCACGGTTTGGGCGATCAGCGGGACCGTGGGGGTGGGCAAGTCGCTACAAGCCTGGGCTACCTGACCCACCTCTGCTCCAGCGCCGCCCTTGTAGTGGCCACGGCGACGCCGTGCTGGTGCCACGGACCGGCCCGGCGGGATCCACTCCTTGAGATGCCAGCATCCCGGAGGCCGGCAGCGGTGTCCGGCAACCGGTGGACGCTGCGCGCGTCACGCCTTCACTATCAGCAACCATTTATTACGCTACGTGTTCTTGGCTATGGCGAGCCCTGGGGGCACCTGTGACAGAGATTCGGATTGCCACGTTCAACCTGGAGAACTTCGACGAGACCCCTGTGGATACGCGGCCGCTCCTGGCTGAGCGCATCGCACTGATGAAGCCGCAGATCACGCGGCTGCGGGCGGATATCGCCTGCTTCCAGGAAGTCCACGGCCAAGAGCGCCCCGGGCAGCCACGTGACCTGATCGCGCTGAAGGAACTGCTGGCCGGAACCAACCTCGACGGCGCGCCCTTGGTCAGCACCAAGCCCGACGATGATGCGGTCTTCGACGTACGCAACCTGGTCATCGCCACCCACCTGCCGGTGATCAAGCACCAGCAATTGAAGAACGACCTGGTCGCCGAGCCCCGCTACCAGCGGCTCACTGCCAATCCTCCCGACCCGGAACCGGTCCCGGTCGGTATCGAGCGGCCCGTTCTGCACGCGCAGATCGACATCGACCACGCAGCCCCCGGCCGTCTGCTGCACGTCATCACCGTGCATCTGAAATCCAAGCTCCCCACCGAGATCCCCGGCCAGGTGATCAACCCCAAGCGGGGCGTCTGGGGCACCGCAGACGGCTGGGCCGAAGGCAGCTTCCTGTCGTCCATGAAACGCATGAGCCAAGCCCTGGAAGTCAGGCGCCTCGTCGACCAGATCCTCCACGACGATCCGGACGCCCGCATCATCGTCGCTGGCGACTTCAACGCCGAGCCCCAGGAGATCCCGGTCCTGGCCATCTGCGGCAACGTCGAGGACACCAACAACAGCGATCTCGCCACCAAGGTCCTGGTTCCTCTCGAGCACACCATCCCCAACGACGCCCGCTACACCCTCTTCCACCACGGCCGCGGTCAGATGATCGACCACATGCTCGTCACCCGCAACCTCCTCGCCCACTACCGCGGCTCAGAGATCCACAACGAGATCCTGCACGACGAATCGCTCGCCTTCGCCGACGACAGCAAATTTCCCGAATCCGACCATGCCCCCGTGGTCGCCACCTTCGACTTCGACTGACAGCCAGTCGGCGACAGCTCCGGCGCCTCTCACCGCTGATCTTTGAGGGCATGCGCCAGCCAAGCGCTCTCAAGGGCGCCTGGGCGGGTGCGCGCCGTGCTCCGGGGCTGACGACATGACTGCCGGTCGGGGGTCAGCCGCCGTAGCTCTTTCTCCAGCGTCTGCGGTGGGCGCCGTTGCCTGGCCGGGGCTGTTGACGCTGAGCAGTGACATCAGGGATGCGCCGTTGTTTCACTCAGGGGCTGCCGTCCGCTCTGGGCCGGTCACTCGGACGGCGCCGCACCCGGGGTGTGCGGCGCCGGGCGGTGTCACCAGCCCGAGCCGAAGTAGACCAGCGGCGGGGGCTCGTCCCAGGCGTCGGCACAAGTGGCGAGGGCCTCGGCGGGGGCGAGGCCGCGGCGCATCCCGGCGTGGAAGGCTGTCCGGGCCAGGCAGGCCGCGTCGTCGATGACCCGGACCGTGCGGATCACCGTGTTGGCCTGCCCACGCCGGCGCCGCCACGCCCGCTGGACGCGGCGCCTCGACGACCTGAACACGCGCCAGCGTCTGGGCACGCTGAACGTCGGGGAGTTCATGGAACTGCGTGACCTGGAGCGGGCTTCCCAGCCGGACGTCAGCCAGCTGCGCGACCTGCGCGCACGGCGCAACGTCGGCCTGGACGCCCGGATGACCGCCGAGTTGGGGCGCGCGCGCAGGTTCCTGCGAGAGGCCCCGCGGCAGGACGGCCTGGGTATGCCGACCCGGCTGGGTGACATCCTGCGCGCGACCGAACGACGCCCGGCCGACAAGTACGGCCTGGACACGGTGGTGCTGGTACGCCCTGTGGCTCGTGCTGCCCGACGACGCCAGGACCGAACTCGTCCAGGCCCGGTCGGTGCTGGACCGGGCCACGCGTACCTGGCTGTGGGGCGCGCTGTTCGTCGTCTGGACGCCCTGGACGTGCCGAAGAGTGCTTTGAGCACTACGGGGACTCTGCTGCGCAATTCCAGGGTGTCTCCGCCCTACGGACCATGGCTTGCGACGATGTTGTGACCGTCGCGGCCTGCCCAGCGGATTGCCGCTGCTCGACCGGATTGCGCAGCAGAGTCAACACTGCCTGTGACGCGAGAAGGTATCCGCCGATGGCAACAGCGTCACGTCTCCTGCCGGCAGCACCGCGCATGAAGCCCGTAGGGCCGGCCCGGACGGATCCGGACCGGCCCTGAACGCGGTCGTACTGTGTTGCTAACCCGTCACGGCGCCGGGACGGCGTCCAGGATGCCGATGGCGTCGGTGCCCGGGGCGACCACGAGGCGCCGGGTGAGTGTGTACGAGCCACCCGCCGGTACCTCGACCTGGAACCGGCTCATCACCCAGTTGCCCGCTGCGTACACATCGAAGGCGCTCGCGGGCGTCCCGTAGACCAGGCCGAAGACCTGCGGGTCGGTGCCGGTCATGCCGATGTACGGCTTGGTCGGTGTGTAGGCCGCGGTCGCACCGGGCGCCACCACGCCGGCGCCCGGGATGATGCTGGCCTGGCCCGCGGCGTCGTGGTCCATGGCGTCTCCGGTCCACACGTTGAGCGGGTCGGAGCCGGTGTTGCGCAGTTCCGTCGTCACCGTGGCGTAGGTGTCGCCCGGCTTCAGCGTGTAGGTGGTGGTCGCGGTCAAACCGGTGAAGCCCTTGACCGGACCCGACACGCGGACGACCGCCTGGTCGCCGATCGCCTGCACGATCTTGACGTCGGTGGCCGCGACCGACCGGATGTCCCACGCGCTGTCGCCGGTCGGCTGGGTGGCCGAGACGTAGGGCAGGTTGATCCAGTCGAACTGGTCGGCCATGCCGCGTACGGCGATGTCGACCGGCTTGCCGCGGGTGCCGCCGCTGAGCTGGCTGTCGTTGTAGGCGTCGGCGATCGCCATGGAGAGCTTGTCGTTCTCGAGCATGACGTCGCCGTAGCCGGCCTCGACCAGACCGGAGCCGATCCGCTTGCCGTAGCTCGCCTCGACCCTGACCGGAGCGAGCGTGACGTCGGCGGTGCCGTTGCCCGTCTCCGGGACGGTGACCGAGCCGGCGGCGGACAGGTAGCCCAGCGCGGTCACCTTGACGTCGTACGCACCGGCCGGAGCCTTGACGGCGTACTTGCCCGCGGCGTCGGTGGTGGTCGAGGCGACGACCTTGCCGGCCTGCTCGAGGGCGACCCGGGCGTCGGCGACCGGAGCACCGGCAGAAGTGATCGTGCCGGCGGCGCGCGAGGCGTCCGGGACGGCCGGGTCGTGCAGGTCGAGCTCGTCGACCCACTGCGCGAGGTTGCGCGTGGGGTCGCCACCCGCGGTCGCGTAGTCGGTCAGGTGGTAGAAGCTGAACTGCTTGGACGCGCCCGCGGCGAGGGAGGCGTCGTAGTAGAGACCCTCGACGTAGCCGAAGGCGCCGACGGCGTACGGCGTGTCCTGCGCCCAGGCGAGCGCCTGCGCCGGCTGGCCGTTGGTCGTCGCCGTGTCAGCACCGACGTAGACGAACGGCGCGGTCCAACCCGAGGTCTTGAAGCCGGGGTTGGTGCCGGCGACGCCGGGGATCCGGCCGTTGTCGACGGAGCTGTCCGGGTCGATCATGTAGTTGAAGTAGCCCTTGTAGTCGGTCGTGCCGGTGTTGGTCAGGTTGACCGTCATCTTCACGACCGGCGCGCCGGGCAGGGTCTCGTAGCGGACCTGGGCCTGGACGGCTTTGTTCGCGCGGTAGGCACCCTTGCCGACCACCGCAGCGCCGTCGACGGCGAGCTCCGGGAAGTCGATCTGGTCGTTCGGGCGGTCCCACGAGTCCTTCGTGCCGTTGAGGTCCGGACGCAGCAGCATCTCGCCCCAGTCGAGCGTCTCGGCGCCGTTGGCGTCGTTCAGCATGAGGTCCGCCAGGGCACCCTGGCCGAGACCGCCCACGCCGTTGTTGCCGGCGGTGTACGGCGTCACAGACGCCCGGATCTTGTCGTTGGCCAGGTAGTAGTACTTGTTGCCGGTGACGACGTCGGTGCGGGTGCTGCCGTTGCCGTAGTCGGGCGCGAAGGTCGAGACACCGGCCACCGGACGGGTGACCTTGATCAGCTGGAGGTCAGCAGTGGAGTTGCCGGCCTCCCCGACCTCGACGGTGCGGGCGGAGCGCTCGTCGGCGATCAGCCCGCGCTTGGCGGCGGTGACCGTCCAGGTCGCGGACGGCAGGCCGAGCTTGTAGCGGCCCTGGGCGTCGGTGCTGGTAACGGTGGTCTCCTGACCGGACGCCGTGGCGGTGACCTTGGCGCCCGCGATCGGCGTACCTGTCTCCGGGTCGGTGACGGTGCCGGTCACGGTGGCCCAGCGCTGCGCCGCCTCGCCACCGGGGACGTAGGCGTACAGGTTGCCGTCCCACGAGCCCGCGACCACGGTGTTGCCGCTGACCGCGGGACCGGCGCCGACCCAGGTGCCGATCTCGTGGTTCCACAGCTGCTGCCCGGTGTCGGCGGCGAGCGCGTAGAAGCGGCCGTTGTTGGAGCCGACGAAGACGGTGTCACCGGCCACGACCGGGCTCGACATGACGCCACCGTGGTAGATGTCGCCGGGCAGGACCCGGTCCCAGATCACGTTGCCGGTCTCGGCGTCGAGGGCGACGACCGCACCGGTCGGGAAGCCCATGTAGACGACGCCGTCCTTGACCGCCGCGGCGCTCGGGGTCGAGCCGCTCGAGACGAGCGAGGTGTGCGGGCTCTTGTAGGTCCACAGCGTCTTGCCGGTCCGGGCGTCGCGGGCGGCGATGCCGTTGTTGGCGCCGATGAAGACCTTGCCCTCGGCCGCCGTCGGTACGCCGTCCTGCCAGCTGCCCAGGGACTCGGTGCCGGTCCACTTCCGCTCGCCGGTCTCGAGGTCGTAGGCGAGCACCCGGTCAGCGGTCTGGTTGCCGACGTACACGGTGCCGTCCATGACCGCCGGGGTGCCGTCGCTCATCTGGCTGCCCGACATCGGCGAGGCCCAGATCTCCTTGCCGGTCTTCGTGTCGAGCGCCTTGAGGACGCCCTGGCTGCCGATGCCGTAGCGGGTCTGGTACGGCCAGAGGACCGTGTGCCCGGAGACGGCGGGCGAGTAGTAGCCGTAGGTGCGCTGGTTGTTCGGGGCCGGCGCCTTTTCCGGCACGGCCTTCCACCGCAGCTCGCCGGTGGTGGCGTCGACGGCGTACAGCTCCGAGCCGAGCGTCGGCGCGTAGACCAGGCCGTCGCCGTAGGCGAGGCTGCCGTGGATCGACTGCGGCACCTCGAAGTCCCACAGCTTCTTGCCGCTCTTGAGGGAGACGGCGTGGATGCGGCTGTTGCCGTCACCGTTCTCGTCGCGGGTGCCCGCGTAGACGACGCCGTCGTGGATCACCGGCGAGCCTGTGAGGAAGGTGCCCGGGGTGCGGTAGCTCCAGGCGAGACGGCGGCCCGGCTCCTGCGCGGGCGCGATGCCGGAGTGGGCGGCGTCGCCGTGGTGCTGGGTCCAGTCACCGTCGGCGACGGGGGCGAGCGCGGGCTCCTTGGTCAGCGTGAACTCGGCGGACTTCGTCCAGACCTTGCCGGCCTTGTCGGTGATGGTCACCTCGATGCTGTGCTTGCCGGCGGTCTGCAGGTTCTCCGGCAGGTTGTTCTGCCAGGTGAACTCCCCGGTGGCGCGCAGCGGGCGCCATATGCCCTTGCCGTCGATGCGGTAGCGGGCCGACTTGACCTCGTCACCGGTGTCGTAGGCGTTGACCTGGATTCCCGGGAAGCCCGCGGCCGGGACCTTCGAGCCGGGGGCCGGGCTCACGATGGTCAGGTGCTCGTTCTCGCCGTACATCCGGAACGGGTTCTCGAAGCCGGAGCCCGCCATGTGGATGTAGCGGAAGCCGCGGGGCGCGTTGTCGATCGTGTAGGAGCTCGACACGGTCTGGATGTGCTTGGCGGTCGAGGCGAACGCCGAGTCGTTCTCGACGTGGTTGGAGTGCTCGTGACCGACGAGGATGAGCTGGGCCTTGTACTTCTCGAGAACGTCACCGAAGGCGTCGTAGGTCGACGGCGAGCCGAACGGCACGTTCATCGGCTGGTGGGTCAGTACGACGACCTCGATGTCGTTGGTCGGGTCGTCGTCGAGCGGGACGCCCGCTGCGAGGTCGTCCTTCAGCCACTGGAGCTGCTCGTCGAACGGTGCGGAGCCGTTGTTCTCCAGCACGACGAAGTGGCGGTTGCCGTAGTTGAACGAGTACCACTCGGGGCCGACGTTCGTGCGGTAGTTCTCAATCCTGGCCGCGTACGCCGAGCCGCTGCCGTACTCGTGGTTGCCGACCGCCGGCCACACGCCGACGTTCGACTGCGCGGTGCCGTTGCGGTAGGTGTTGAACTGAGCCTGGCTGGCGTTGTTCGTGAGGTCACCGCTCACCGCGATGAAGCGCAGGTCGGTGCCTGTCGAGTTGATCTCGCGGATCTGGTCGGGCAGCTGCGCGTTGACGTGCGGGTCGGCGATGTTCGCCCACGAGAAGTTGTCCCCGTCGGAGATCCGGTCGCGCTCGAGGGCGAAGTCCGCCGCGGGCGTCGCGCCGTCGCCGAGTTGGCCGAGGTTGGCCCAGAACCTGGGCTCCTTGAACTGGTCGAGGCCGAACCGGTAGCCGCGGGGCTGACTGGCCCACACGATGTCGGTCGTGCGGCGGTCGGTCGAGATCGTCAGGGAGTAGGTGCCGTCGGCTGCGGTCGTGGTGGCGACCACGCCGTCGGAGACGCGGACGCCGGCCAGACCGGCCTCGCCGTCGTTCCGAGCGCCGTCGCCGTTGGCGTCGACGTACACGACGCCACTGACGGTGGCCTCCGGCGGGTCGATGGCGGTCGCCACGTACGACGTGAGCGGGCCCGCCACGACGCTGGTGGCAAGCCCCAGCGTGGTGACGTACAGGACCACGCGCATGCGTGCGTGCGTCCATCTGGACGGGGACATGAGAATCCTTCGGGGAGTGTGGTTGGGGGGTGACGGTTGGGGGCGTCAGGTCAGGAGGGGCGAGCGTTCGACGAACCAGACCAGACCGGAACCGGCGACGGCGAGGGTTGCCGCGACGGTCCCGAGCGTGAGGGTGCGGGCTGCGGCGGGTGCGGTCGCCGCCCGACGCAGGAACAGCAGAGCCGGGAAGGCCACCGCGATGATGGTGAGCTGGGCCAGCTCGATGCCGAGGTTGAAGGAGACGAGGTCAACCAGCGTCGAGACCGACACCTGGCCGTCGACGCTCAGCGCGCCCGCGAACCCGAGCCCGTGCAGGAGCCCGAACCCGAATACGACGGGTAGCCGGTGGGCGGCGCGGGGCGAGAGCAGGTTGTCGATCGCGACGAACGCGATGGACAGCGCGATCAGCGGCTCGACGATCCACGTCGGCGCGCTGATCCAGCCGATCGCCGCGAGCACGAGGGTCACCGAGTGGGCCAGCGTGAACGCCGAGGCGACCTGGACCACGTCGCGCAGCCGGTTCGCACCGAGCAGGAGGGCGAGCAGGAACAGCACGTGATCGAGGCCGAACAGCAGGTGCTCGGACCCCAGGCGAACGAGCCGCGGGATCTCGCTGAGCAGGTCGGTGTGGCCGACCGTGACGCTGGTGTGCGCGTGGTCGAGCAGAGCGGCACCGCGGTGCCCGTCGACGTCGTAGGCCAGCTTCGTGGTGGTGTCGTCGACGACTCCGTCGGAGGCGCGGAAGATATCGCTGCGGACGGTGAATGCACCCGAGGCAGGGCAGTCGTAGGTAAGCGACACCCGCACCGTGCCCGCGTCGGTGAGCTCGACGCGGTGGTCGTCCTGCGGGGTGCACCCGATCGCGCCACGGCTCAGTCGCACTCGGCCGCCTACGTGCGCCGCCACCTCGGGCGCATGCGCGTCGAGTGCCTTCCGCCGTGTATCGGTGGGCACGTCGGCGGCCGTCCCGTCCGGACTGGGCAACCCAGTGTTGCTGCTCAGGCCGTCGAGGCTCAGCAGCTTGCCGAGGACGTCGTACTCGGCGTCGACGACGGCGGCGACGCCGTCACCGTGGCTGCGGAGGTCGATGGCGACGGAGGTCGTTCGGACGTGCGCCTGCGCCGGGGCGCCGCACAGGAGCACGGTCACGACGGCGGCAACGAGGGTGGTAAGGAACGCTTTCAGGCGCACAGCTGCAACTCCGAGATGGGGGAGGGCGGGCGTTTCATCCTTCGATTCCCGCCGTGCGCGCGTCGTGGCCGCGGAGTGCGGTCAGCGCGGCGAGGTTCTGATGTGGGGTGAGCGAGGGGTGGAGAGCGGGACCGTCCACGAAGCCGGCGACACCGTCGGGAGCGTCGAGTGTCCGCCCGACCGGTGTGCCCAGGACCTCGAGGCGGCCACTGTCGGTAACCGCGAGCCCCAGCGGGAGGCCGAGCAAGGTCGTCTTCCCGGCGCCGTTCGGTCCGACCAGGCCATGGATCTGCCACTGCGCCACATCGAGGTCTGTGCCGTCGAGGGCGACGACGTCACGGAAACTTTTCGTGATGCCGCGAGCCCGGATGGCGCGGAGTTGATCCATGGGTCCCTTCCTTCAAGAGCCTCAAGGACCATAGGGACTGCTCAGGCTGGTCACAGGGATCGCGAGTTGAATGTTGATGGAACATGAAACGACCAGCACCCTTTGCAATTGCTTGATCAAAAGCAGAGGAGTGGATGGAGGAGTTACGATCGCGAACGCTGCGTGGTGTGGGGAGTCGATCGAGGAGTCACTCGGCGGCCTGAACGGAGTGGCCGAGGGCGTATTGACGAGAAGTCAGCCACTGGGGCGTGATGGTCACTCGGTGTCACCGCTCGGGCAGGACCGAACCGTCCACGCGGGCCCGCAGCCGGACGGCCAGGGCAACAGCACCGGAGCCAAGGCGGCGAGGATCGTCCCGCTCGATGGGCATGGTGAGGATGACGTCGGCGCGCAGCAGCCTGTCGGCGCAGCCGTCTCGCCATGGGCGCCGACCGGCGTAGATGAGGGTCAGCCGAGATACGCCCGAAAGGGATAGCGGGACCCCGGCGGTGTGATCGCCGGGGTCCTCGTGTCCTGCGGCCCGTCAGGTCATGCGGCCTGAGCAGCGGGCGGAAGTTCGGCGTCGAACCAGGTGATGAAGGCAAGCGCGGATCCGCCCAAGTGTTCGCGGACCCGGGCCTGGATGGCACGGAGTTCGTGGACGGGGACGAAGTCGTGGGCGGTGGTCTCACCGCAGCCGCGGGTGCGGAAGGGGGTTCACAACTGTGGGGCCGGCACATCGTTTTGGCGAACATGGGCACGATGGGGTGAACGGGGCGATGAGCTGCGGGTATGCCGGTGGGGTGTGGGTAACGTTCTCGGTGCGATCTGGGACGCCGGGTGTGGTGTCAGCGGTCGGGGCCCCCGTATCACCGGAGAGATGGTTCGGGGCCTCCCCGTCGCCTCCGGCCACACCCACATGGCCAGGTCGTAGGGATTCCGCCCGCCTGGAACGGACCGCATACGGGATATGCGTCGCCGACCGGGACGCGAAAGCGGAGGACCAGTGCGCCCAAGACCGTTCGGGGCGTGCCGGTGAGCCAGGACTCACTCCTGCTCACTGCCCAGGAACGGTTCTTCGGGCAGGTCGCCGTACCTGATGCTGTTGCGGGAGTCGTTGGCAAGCGGGTCGGGCTGGTTGATGTACAGGGTCGAGTAGGAAGCAGAGAGTGCAGATTGGTGTCACATGATGTGACACTCCGCGTGCTGCCGCGGCGGTCATCGTCTGGACGCCTGTCGAAAGGACGGATGGGAGGCGGAATCGGTCGTTTCCGCCCCCGCACGCCAATCCAATGAACCGAGATGGCGAAACCGGGGTGTATCGGCATCCCGGTTTGATCGGGTTCCCTCCGCAGTTTCGCCTCCCCATTGCGCCCCTCTCTCGGTGGCGATCCGTTCACGCCGGGCAAGCGAGGGGGAGAAGGCCAGTTCAGCCCTGGGTGTCAACCGATGTGACACCAAACTGAACTCCCTGTGCGGTTCCTACTCGACTGCCAACGTCTGCATGTGCCACGTGCTGAGGCGACGGAGTCAAGGCGCCCTCCGCGGCACATGGGGTGGTTCCGCACCGGGCTCGCGCTACCCGGTGCGGAACCGTGGGTCACTCAGGCTCGGGGGAGGGCTGTCAGATCTGGACGCCCGGCACCTTGTCCTCCACGACCACCGTCGCCCGCGTCGACACGGGCGCGCCCGCCTGCTGGACGTACGGCAGGACGCGGAAGTCCGTCGTCCAGCGCTGGTGGTCGACGTGGACGCGGCAGTAACCGCGCTGGGAGTTGAAGAACTTCATGTGCGGGTTGGCCGCGAGGAACTTCTCGCCCTCCGGCCCGACGTCGACGCCGTCGCCGCCACTGGTGATCGACGTGCCGACGAACTCGGAGCCGACCGTGGGGGACTCGGGGTCCTGGTAGTCGCGCTTGAGGTCCCAGGCGTAGTTCTGGTGGCGGTCGCCGGTGATGACGACCAGGTTGCGCACACCCCTGTCGTCTGCCGCGGCAAGGAGGCGGTTGCGGTCGGCGACATAGCCGTCCCAGGGGTCAAGCCAGACCAGTTCGGCGGGGCCGGGGTCCTTGTCCGTCTGGCCCATCGGACACTGGTTGCCGAGGATCTGCCACTGGGCGGGAGAGCGCGAGAAGTTGCGGATCACCCAGTCACGCTGCTCGGCACCGAGGATGGTGCGCTGCGGGTTGAAGCGCTCGGTGCTGGTGGCGGACTCGCCGTCGCCGTCGGGCTGGTCGTCGCGGTACTGGCGGGTGTCCAGCATCGCCAGATCGGCGAGACGGCCGTACGAGAGGCGACGGTACGCCTGGATGCTGGGGCCGTTCGGCCGCTGGGCGAGGCGCAGCGGCTGGTGCTCGTACAACGCCTGGAACGCGTCGGCGCGGCGCTGCCGGAAGACGGTCGGGTCCTGGTCGGGCTCTGTGTCGGCCTGGGAGATGTCGCCGGCCCAGTTGTTCTCGACCTCGTGGTCGTCGAAGGTGACGATCCATGGGAAGCGGGCGTGCGCCTTCTTCAGCGGCTCCTCGGACTTGTACAGGCCGTACTGGAGCCGGTAGCGGGCGAGCGCGAAGGTCTCGGTGTGGAACTTGGGGTCGGTGGTGACACCGCGCTTGTTGGTGCGCACGCCCGACTCGTAGATGTAGTCGCCGAGGTGGACGACGAAGTCGAGGTTCTCCTCGGCCATGTGGTCGTACGCTGTGTAGTAGCCGTCCTGCCACGCCTGGCAGGAGGCGAACGCGAACTTCAGGTCGTTCGGCTTCGACAGTGCCGGCGGGGTGGTCCTGGTGCGGCCCACGGGAGATATGTAACTCCCCGCGCGGAAACGGTAGTAGTACACGTGGTCGGGCTGGAGCCCGCTGATCTCCGGGTGCACCGAGTGGGCGAGCTCGGGAGTGGCGACCACGCTGCCGCGCTTCACGACACGCCGGAAGGCCTCGTCGGCGGCCACTTCGTACTCGACCCGGACAGGCACCTGCGGCATGCCGCCCAGCCCGTCCACCGCGAACGGATCCGGCGCCAGCCGCGTCCACAGCACGACACCGTCGGGCAACGGCTCCCCGGACGCCACGCCGAGGGAGAACGGGTCACCGCTGAGCGTGGGCGCCGCGTACGCCGCACCGGAGGTCCACAGCCCAGTGCCGAGCATCAGCGCGGCGGTACCGGCACTGCCGTAACCCAGCACCTGTCGACGCGAAAAGGACATGTCGACCACAGAGTCTCCTTAGAGGGTGGATGAAGTTGGTGGTTCCTTGGGAAGCCTTTGGGTAGGTGATGGCCTGGCGCTGCCGGTGAGATGGATGCCGAGTGAATTCACTGACGGGGTCGCAGAAGATGTGCACATGAAGGGGTTGGGGCGGGATTGACGGCGGTACGTCTTTTGCTCCGTCCGCTGCTCCGGCCGCGAGCACGCGGGTCGGCGTGGTGACGCGGCGGGCGGAAGGGTGCCGGGCAGGCCCGGCCGGACTGCCCGGTCGGACAGCGCAGGCAGATCGTGCGAAGGCCGCGCGGGCGGTTGGGGCCGCTCACGCCCGGCGGGCTCAGAGCCGACGGACTGCGGACGGCGATCTGCGGATGTCGCTGTCGGTCGTCGCGACGCTCGTCCGGAATCTGATCACCGTGCCCGCTGCCGTACTGCGCAGCCGTATGGCCAAAGATGCGGAAGTTCTCGCGCTCTGGCATGAGAACGCGGTGCTGCGCCGGCAGATCGCCCGGGTCTGCTACGAGCCCGCCGACCGGATCTGGCTCGCCGCACTCTCCCGGCTGATCCCGCGCGAACGCCGGCGCCAGGTCTTCGCGGTCACCCCCACCGCACTGCCGGCCTGGCACCGTCAACTCCTTGCCCGCAAGTGGGCGTTCGCCCAACGCCGCCGCCCCGGCCGACCCTCCACCGCGCCCGCCGTCAAGCAGCTCATTCTGCGCCTGGCCCGCGAGAACAGCACCTGGGGTCACTGCCGGATTCAGGGCGAACTCGCCAGCCTGGGCTACGCGATCGCCCCGTCCACAGTCTGGGACATCCTGCATGCCGCCGGCATCGGCCCCGCCCCGCAGCGCTCCGGGCCGACCTGGCGCCAGTTCCTCACCGCCCTGGCCCACGGCATCATCGCCGCCGACTTCCTGCACCTCGACACCGTGTCACTCAAGCGCCTCTACGCCCTGGTCGTCATCGAGCACGGCACCCGGCGCCTCCACCTCACCGGCGTCACCGCCCATCCCACCGCGCAATGGACCGTCCAGCAGGCCAGGAACCTCGCCGTGCTTCGGCAGCGGTCCGCGCGCCGGCGTCGCCGGAGCACGGTGATTTCTTGACGCACGAATGACGCATGTTCTGAAAGTCCGTGAGTTGCGTTGGGGTCTGTGCGCGAGTGTGGGTGAGCCCCGCTGCGTGGGATCTGTCGATCATGCTGTGCTGGGCAGCGGAGGCCCGGGTATGCGCCCTCCGGGCAATGAGAGGGGTGAGACTCTGCGTGATGGCGGCCTCCGTCGAGGCAGAGTGGCGCCCCCACCTGGTCGGGGGCGGGCAGACGACATCCGTGGCCCAATTTTTTGGCGTCGGCAACGATCCAGACGACACCGCACCATGAGGCCACCCACATTGACGCGCACCCCCGGCGACGTGCCGGCCTCGTACAGGGCCCGCCGACGCGCCTATCGGCGACGGCGGGACCTGTACGGGAGGGCGGCGCTCGACTGGTCGGCGGTGCGGGTCGCCGGCACAGCGGAGCCCCGCTGGGCCACGTTTGCGATCGGATGGCAGACTGCCCAGGCACCGTCGTCCTTGTGCGACCTGATCGGCTACGTGTGCGCTGCGGCCGTGGTGGTCCGGATGGGCAGATCGCCGTCGCGCAGACGCTGCCCGCAGCGGCCGTTGTCCACCGCCACGAGCTCGGCGAGGATCGACAGGGCGCTTTCGGCGAGCGACGCTCCGCCGAGGTCGAGGCCCGCGGGGCCGGTCAGCCGGTCCAGTCCGGGCGCGTCGGCCAGGCGCCGTAGGCGTTGCGCGTGGGTGGCCCGGCTGCCGAGCGCGGCGACGTACCCGGCGGGGCCTGCCAGAGCGGCGCGAAGAGCGCGGTCGTCGATGCGCGGGTCATGGCTGAGTGTGATGACCGCGTCGCGTACGCCGAGCGGATGGCGGGCGATCCACTCGTCCGGCCAGGCACGGACGACGTCGGCGTTGCCGGGGAAGGCTCCGGAGGCGACATGGCCGGGCCGCGGGTCGAGGACGACGACCGGGCGGTGCAAGGTCCCGGCCAGGGTGGCCAGGGCTGCGGCGAGATCTGTTGCGCCGACCAGCAGCAGCCGCGGCCGGACCGTCAGTTCCTCGGTGAACGCGGGTCCCACGTCGGTCAGTTGGCCGACAGTGGGTGCTGTCGACCAGCGGTGAGGCGGCCTCAGCCCGACCCGTACGGTGAGCGGACGGTCGTCGGCCAGGGCCGTGGTGATGGCGGAGTGCACAGGCTCGGGTGGCGCGGGCGTGATGAGGACGCGCAGTTCGCCGGCGCAGGCGGGAGCGTCCTCCCAGGGCAGCAGGTCGTCCCTGGGCGACACCGCGGTCACATGGGGCGCGGCTCCTGCCAGGACGGCGCGGGCTGCGTCCAGGACGATGCCCTCGATGCAGCCGCCCGACAGTGAGCCGCGCCATGTACCGTCCGCGGCGACGGCCATGGTGGCGCCGAGCGGTCGTGATCCGGGACCGTCACGGCCCACCAGCCGGGCCAGCGTGACGGGCCGGCCCGCCCGACGGTGGGCGTCGACGAAGGGCCACACTTCGCGCAGCACGCGTACCTCCTGTTCCAGTCCCGGGCCGGGGCTGCGACGGCAGCGGTCCCAGCACCCCTTCTCGCGGACGGTTCACGACGTTGGCTGTTCCTCGATCACGCGGTCCGGACGGATGGGCAGGGTCCGCTGGCGGCGGCCGGTGGCGTGCCAGACGGCGTTCGCGATCGCGGCCGCCGTGCCAACGGTGCCGATTTCGCCGACACCCTTGAGACCTGACGGGTCGCCGGGTTCGTAGTCGGGTACGAAGTCGGCTTCGATGTCAGGTATGTCGGCGTGCGCGGCGATGTGGTAGCCGGCGAGGTCAGTGGTGATGTGCCGTCCCGTCGCCGGATCGCGGGCGCCTTCTTCGTGCAGGGCTATCGACAGCCCCATGACCATGCCCCCGACCAGTTGACTGCGCGCGAGGAGCGGGTTGATGACGTGGCCCACGGCGAACATGCCTAGAAGCCGCCGCACGCGTACCTCGCCGGTGGCCGGATCGACGGTCACTTGGCAGAACACGGCGCTGTAGGAGTGCCGTTCCATGGGTGGAAGCGCACCGAGCGACTCGGTGGTGTCGCACGAGACGGTCAGTGGCAGCGTGGCGTCGCCCAGCTGGGAGCGCAGCTTCGCCGCGGCCTCGGTGATCGCCCAGGACCAGGACGTCGTCCCGCGGGATCCGCTGGCGTTCCAGGTGGGGCCGAGATCGCTGTCCGCGATCAGGAGCCGTATCCGTTCGGGATCCACGCGGAGCGCCTGCGCCGCCACCGCGGTCAGTGCGGTGCGTGCGCCAGTGCCGATGTCGCTGGCACCGATGGCCACGGTGAAGGCGCCGTCGGTCTCGGCGGTGATCGATGCCGAGGCGGGCAGGGCCCCCGCGCTGAAGGACGTGGCCGCCATCCCGGTGCCGATCAGCAGGCATCCCTCCGTCCGCGTCCGCGGCCGGTGGTCGCGTGTGGCCCAGCCGAACCGGCGGGCGCCCTCGTGCAGACATGCGACGAGGTTGCGGCGGCTGAAGGGCAGGCCGGACACCGGGCCGACGGTGGGCTCGTTGCGCAGCCGAAGCTCGAGCGGATCCATGCCAAGCCGCTCCGCCAGCTCGTCTACGGCGGATTCGAGCGCGAACGATCCGGGTGCCGTGCCTGGCCCGCGTACCGAGTACGGCGGCAGGATGTCGATGGGGACCGCGGTGCGCCGGGTACGGATCGCCGTTGCCGCATAGAGCGTGTTGGTGAGCTCCGTGCAGTTCTCGAGGTAGTCCGCGAGCTTCGAGACCTCGAAGGCCGACTCGTGGTCGATCGCCCGCAGATTGCCGTCGGTGTCGGCCCCCATCCGGACCCGCTGGTCGGTCGCCGGCCGCATCGATACCGTCAGGAACACCTGATTCCGGCTCAGGGTGACGCGCACGGGACGGCCGAACACCGTGGTGGCCATCACCGCCAGAACCAGTTGGGGGCCGCACCCGCCCGACTTGGACCCGAAGCCGCCACCGACGTGCTGAGAGCGGACTCGTACCTGTTTGGGGTCGAGGGAGAACAACGTGGCCACCGTCATGGCGACCAGGAAGGGTCCCTGATTGGAGTCGATGATCTGCAGCCGCCCGTCCTCCCACCAGGCGGTCGCGGAGTGCGGCTCCATGGCGGCGCCATGCTGCTCGGGCGTGACATAGCGCTCGTCGACGACCACAGCGCTCGCGGCCAGCTCCGCCTCCACGTCACCGACGGTGGCGTCCTCTCCGAAGAACGACGTCGCCGGCCGCGCGGACGGGTGCTCAAGTGAGAATTCGGCGTCGTACGGTTCCTCGTCGTAGGTGACCCGCAGCGCCGCGGCCGCTGACCGGGCCTGCTCCATCGTCTCCGCCACCACCAGTGCGACCGGCCGGCCGGCGTGGGGGACCTCGTCGTTCTGCAGCAGGTGTATGCCGCCGTCGGGGCCGAAGAAGGATCCTGCCTCCAGGTTGAGCCGGGGAGCGTTGTGGTGATCGATCACACCGAGTACGCCGGGCATGGCGTGCACGGCGGAGGCGTCGACGGCGCGGATGCGTCCGCGGGACACTGTGGAGGTGACGACCCAGCCGTAGGCCAGGTCGGTCATCGGTTCGTCCGCCGCGTAGCGCACGCTGCCGGTGACCTTGCCCGGTCCCTCGATACGGGGACGGGCCACCCTCATCGCGCCCGGGTGCGCCACGCCGTCCCACGGGGCGGTGCTCGGCCCGGCGGCCGGGTGCACGGCGGTTGTCGGGGCTGCGCTGGTCGAGGACGTGTTCATGTGCTGATCTCCTTCACGGCGACGGCGGGCGACGGGATCGGTGCGTCACTCGGCCCTGCGGGCGAGGTCGGTCAGGACGGCCTCGATGAGGTTGCGGGCCAGGCCGACCTTGTACGCGTTGTCGCGCAACGGCCGCGCGGCGGACAACTCCGCGTCGGCGGCGACCCGGAAGCTGCCGGCCGCGGCAGGGGCGTCCCGCAGGGCGGACTCGGCGGCGTGGGCGCGCCAGGGCCGGGAGGCGAGGCCGCCGAGCGCGATCCGGGCCCCCTTGACGATGCCCTGGTCGACGTCCAGCGCGGCGGCGACGGAGACGTTCGCGAAGGCGTAGGACGCGCGCTCGCGGACCTTGCGATAGCGCGAACGAGGGGACGCCGCGGCGGCCGGCAGGGTGACCGCGGTGATCAGGGCGCCCGGGGGAAGCGCCGTCTCCCGGTGCGGACTCTCGCCGACCGGCAGGTAGAACTCGGACAGCGGGATCTCGTGGGAACCGTCCCGGGTTTCGTAGCGCACGACCGCGTCGAACGCGGCCAAGGCCACGGTCATGTCCGAGGGATGGGTGGCCACGCAGTGGTCGGTCCAGTCGAGGATCGCGTGGTTGTGGTGCTCTCCGGCGATCGCGGAACACCCGCTGCCGGGGCTGCGCTTGTTGCACGGCTGCGAGGCGTCGGCGAAGTAGCCGCACCGGGTTCGCTGCAGCAGGTTGCCGCCCACCGTGGCCATGTTGCGCAGTTGCCCGGACGCGCCCGCCAGCACGGCCTGGCTGAGCGCCGGATACCGCCGGCGCACCTCGGGATGGGCCGCCAGGTCGCTGTTGGTAGTTGTCGCGCCGATGACGAGTGAGCCGTCGGGCGCGTCGTCGATGCCGTCCAGCGGCAGCCGACGGACGTCCACCAGCCGGGTCGGCGTCTCGATTCCGTCCTTCATCAGGTCGACGAGGTTCGTTCCGCCGCCGAGGAACCGGGCGCCGTCCTCGTCGGCGACCAGAGCGAGGGCGTCTCGGACCCGGCTCGGCCGCTGGTAGCTGAACTCCTTCATCTCGCCACCTCCTCGCGGGCCGCCGTCTCGAGCACGGCCCGCACGATCGACGGGTACGCGCCGCAGCGGCACAGGTTGCCGCTCAGGCGTTCGCGCACCTCCTCGGCGTCCAACTCGCCCGCCGGCGCATCGGGTGAGACATCGGCGGTGATCGCGCTGGGCCAGCCCGCCGCGTGTTCGGCCAGCATGCCGACCGCGGAACAGAGCTGCCCGGGCGTGCAGTAGCCGCACTGAAGGCCGTCGAGTTGCACGAACGACTGCTGCAACGGTCGCAGTTCACCCTCGTACGCCAGACCCTCGACCGTTGTGACGTCCGAGCCGTCGACGGCGACGGCCAGTGTCAGGCACGACACCACACGCCGGCCGTCCAGCAACACCGTGCAGGCGCCGCACTGCCCACGGTCGCAGCCCTTTTTCGGCCCTGTGTGGCCGGTGTCCTCACGCAGCGCGTCGAGCAATGTCCGGCGATTGTCGACGTCCAGGCGGTGCGTCTTGCCGTTGACGTGAAGTCGTATCTCGCTGCGGGTACTTTCCGCCATTCCGCTTGCCCTTCCTCAATACAGCCAACCGTCGATCGGTAAGCCTCAGATCCTTCAGTTATTCAAGCAGCCCCTCCGCGAATTGATTTGCCTGATAGTGGCGAGCCCTTGCCTGATCCTCTCGATGATTTCGCGTCAGCCGGAGCCGGAACGGATGGCTGGACCGTTTCGCGGCGGCGGTGTTCAATCGGTCCATGCCGCTTGACGAACTCCGCACTCTGCTGGCGCGTCACGCCAGACCCGACGGAACGACCGCCATCGAGAACGTGAGGATCGGCCGGGAGGAGTCGGACGAACACCATGCCTCCATGAGTGGAACGGTCATGGCACTGATCAGCCAAGGCGCCAAGCGTCTCGCGCTGGGCGACCGCGTGTACGAGTACGGCCCCGGGCAGTACCTGGTCGCATCCGTCGACGTGCCCGTCACCGGCCGCTTCCTCGCTGTCACCCCGGAGCAGCCGGCGCTGGGACTGGGCCTGCTCCTGCATCCGTCGGACGTCGCCGAGATGATGCTGCAGACGGCGCCCGGCACCTTTCCGCCGCACGGCACGGCACCCCCCGCCATCGCCGTCAGCGACGCCTCCGACGAGTTCCTGGACGCCGTCGTGCGACTGGTGCGCCTGCTCGACCGGCCACGGGACAGGGACATGCTCGCCCCCCTCGTCAAACGCGAGATCCTGTGGCGCCTGATCACCGGCGAGCAGGGCGCGACGGTCCGTCAGATAGGTCTTGCCGACAGCAAGCTCTCCCATATCGCCAGAGCCGTGCACTGGATTCGCGAGAATTACCGGAAACCGTTTCGGGTGGAAGACATGGCAGAGCTTGTCGGAATGAGCGCGTCCTCCTTCTACCGGAACTTCCAGGCCGTCACCCGGATGAGCCCCATCCAGTTCCAGAAGAACATCAGACTCCATCAGGCCCGGCTCCTGCTGACGGAACACCCGAAAGACATCGCGTACATCGGATATCGCGTGGGGTACGACAGCCCGTCCCAGTTCAGCCGGGAATATCGACGCCTTTTCGGTGCGCCACCCAGTCAGGACGCTGTTCGATTCGCGATGGGCGCGGCCGGCGGCGCGGGCTGACAGACCGGAACGCGCGGCCTGCGCGCGGAGTAAACCAGGGCGGGAGGCAGGTTGCGGTACACCGTCCCGCTCGCGACCACTTCTTCGAACGCCCGGCGCAACTGGGCGAGCCTGTGGCGGCTCGGCGGGGCCCAGTGGGCGAACGTGTAGGTGAACTGCGTGTACACCCCGGTCTCGGACAGCACCGACGCGATGGCCGGTACGAGGGACTGGCCTTGCGGACCGGTGAACGCCGACCAGGGGAGGCTGCTCACCACGACGTCCGCCGCGCCAAGGCCCCGGTCGGCGAGGATCCGGGGCAGTTCCCAGGCGGACTCGGCGACCGTCTCGGCGCCGGGAAACCGCTCAACCAGATGCGCGGCGAGCCGTTCGTTCAGTTCGACCGCGATGTGGCGTCCGCGGCCTGCCAGTTTGTGTTGGATCGCCGCGGTGGCGGGTCCGGTGCCCGGACCGAGTTCCACCACCACGGGCTCGCCGCGCTCCGGCACGGCGGCGACAAGCCGCTCGACCAGCCGGGACGAACTCGGTATCAGGGAGGCCGTGCGGAGCGGACTGCGCAGGAACTCGCGGGCGAGAAGCACTGTTTCACTCATGCTGTGATCCTTGGGGTGTGGTGGGATCCGCGGCCGGCCGGCCGGACGGTTATCCGTTCCGCGGGAGAATCGGCAATTCGATTCAACCGCTGCGACCTGCGGAAACCATAGAATGATCCTCGCCACCCCTTGCACGATGCTCTATGGGGGTCCAGTCCGGATCAGGGAAGGACACCCGCGGGAGTACGCACGGCCTGACGCAGCCGGGCGGCGTCCCGGCTGGGGGGCGCGCCGAACTGGCGGCGGTATTCGCGGCTGAATTGCGACGGGTTGTCATAGCCGACGCGGTGGCCGACTCCGGTGACGTCGCCCGGGTGGGTGGCGAGCAGTAGCCGGGCCTCCTGCAGCCGGATCTGCTTCTGGAACTGAATGGGGCTCATCGCGGTCACCGCCTGGAAGTTGCGGTAGAAGGCGGAGACGCTCATTCCGGACATCCGTGCCACGTCCTCGACGCCGGAAGGCGCCTGGGACCTCTCATGTACACCGGCACGATGGCAGCCATCGTCATTGGCGGCGCCTCCACCATCGGCGGCACCGGCCTGGGCTACACCTACGGTATTTCCGGCGCTGCCATGGTCTTCGCGATCGGACTCGGCCTGCTGGCCCTGAGTATCTTCTTCTCCGCCCGGATCGCCCGGCTGCGCGTGTACACCGTGGCCGAGATGCTTTCGCTGCGTTACGGCGACGCTGCCAGCATCTCTTCCAGCATCGTGATGTGGCTTTACACGCTCATGGTGGTCGTGACCTCCACCATCGCCTACGCCAGTGTCTTCGGCGTCCTGTTCGACGTCCCGCACTGGGCTGCAGTCGTCATCGGCGGCACGATCGTCGTCGGCTACTCGGCGCTCGGCGGTATGTGGTCCATCACGCTCACCGACATGGTTCAGTTCGTGGTCAAGAGCCTGGGCGTGCTCGTCCTGCTGCTGCCCATCGCCATAGCCAGGGCCGGTGGTTTGTCCGCCATGGCCGACCGCCTCCCGCACGACTACTTCTCCGCGACCTCCATAGGCGGCCAGACCATCCTCACCTTCGTCCTGATCTACACCTTCGGGATGCTTATCGGGCAGGATATCTGGCAGCGGGTCTTCACCGCCCGCAGCGAGAAGGTCGCCGCCTGGGGCGGCACCGCCGCCAGCGTCTACTGTTTTGTCTACGCCCTGGCCGGAGCCTTCATCGGCATGGCGACCAAGACGCTCTACCCCCACCTGGCCAACGCCGACCAAGCATTCGCCACCATCGTCGAGCGCGCTCTGCCCACCGGCATCAAGGGCCTGGTCCTAGCCGCCGCACTGTCCGCGATGATGTCGACCGCCAGCGGCGCCCTGATCGCGTCCGCCACCGTCGCCAACAACGACATCCGGGCCCGGCTCCGCCGACTCGGTCGCCCCGAGGCCCCCGCTAGCCCGGATGACCACGACGAGATCAGCTCTAACCGGCTGGCCATCGTCATCCTCGGTGTGACCTCCATGGTCATCGCCTGCCTCCTCACAGATGTCCTCGAGGCACTCACCGTCGCCTACAACCTGCTCGTCGGCGGCCTGCTCGTGCCGATCCTCGGCGGTCTGTTCTGGCGGCGTGGAAACCTGCCCGGTGCCATGGCCTCGATGATCGCGGGTGGTGTCACTGTGATCACCTTCATGGTGACCGAAGGGCTCCTCGCCAACGAACCGATCTACTACGGCCTGCTCGCGAGCCTCGTCGCCTATGTGGCCGTCAGCCTCGCGACCAAGCCGACCGAGGAAGCCGTTGTCGAGGCATGGCGGCGCCGTATGGAAGGCGAGCCGTCCACCGCGCCGGAATTCAGCGCGGCCTGACACCGCGGCTGAGACAGCCGGCAGTGCACGCTCCGACGCCCAGCCCCATGCCCACCCGCCTGGGGCTCCGGCGGCCAGTAGCCCAACGACAGGACAGAAGGATCACCATGACCGAAGTGGCACCCTTTACCGAGCACCTCGTCAAGGCCACCGCCGAGGAACAGCGCCTGCGCCGCGAACTCGCCGCCGTCTACCGCCTCGTGGTGCACTTCCGGATGACCGACCTGATCTTCACCCACATCTCCGTCCGGCTCCCTGGACCGGAGCACCACTTCCTCATCAACCCCTACGGCCTGCTGTTCGAGGAAATCACCGCCTCGAACCTCGTCAAGATCGACCTCAGCGGCCACCCCGTCGAGGAAAACCCCCACCCCGTCAACCCGGCCGGATTCGTCATTCACAGCGCCATCCACGCCGCCCGCCCTGACGCACAGTGCGTCCTGCATACCCACACCAAGGCCGGCTGCGCCATCGCTGCCCAGGAGCACGGCCTGCTCCCGATCAATCAGATTTCCATGGAGTTCTACGGGAGGCTCGGCTACCACGACTACGAAGGCGTCGCACTCAACCTCGCCGAACAGCAGCGACTCGTCGCCGATCTCGGCGATCACCCGGCGATCATCCTGCGCAACCATGGCCTGCTCACCGTCGGCGAGACCCCCGCTCAAGCCTTCCTGCGCATGTACTACCTGGACAAGGCGTGCGAGATACAGACCACGGCCACGGCCGCCGGCACCGAGCTCATCACCCCGGACCCCGACATCTGCGAACTCACTGCACGCCAACTGACCGGCGACGACGACAGCTCCGACCACCAGGACGACCAGGGATACGACCTGGCCTGGGCGGCTCTGCTCCGGCTGGTCGAGCGAATCGCACCCGACTACAAACACTGAGGCGTTTCGAAACTCGGGCGGGGTGACGGCGGCGTTCCGCCCTCCCCGCGCACATGGCCGCATCCAGGTGAGGCGGCCCCAACACCGAGCGGATCGAGGGATCCTGGCGCTTGCCATGTCTTGTTCGAGTGGTGAGAGGCACTGGTGCATAGGTCGCCACTTTCCTGGGAGACGTTTGGACATGGCATGACATCGTGCTCGGGCGGCCGATCGCGGTGACGGTGCTGCGCGCCTTCAACCTCGACAAGGAACTGCTGGGACGGTTCAATCATGATCGGCCTCGGCGCTGCGCGTCGCCGACCGGCTGGAGGTCGGGATGGTGTTCATCAACGACGTCGAAGCGACGGGCCGGAGACACCGTTCGGGGACGTGGCTCGGCCCGGATTCGGACGGGGCGCTTCGACGTCGAGGATTTCGTCAACAGGGCACACACCACGTGCGCACGCAGTTCCCGGGCGCGTGGAGGACATGAACGAGGAGGAGCAGCGTGGCCGTCCCGACCGTGGCATCGCTCTGCTCGGAGTTGGGGCACCACCTGGTGCCCGTCGCGGGCGTCGAGGTCTCACGGACGGAGGTCACTGCGGTCCACATCAGCGAGCTGCTCGAGCCCGAGGCTTACCTCACGGGTGGTGAGCTGTTGCTGACCACCGGACTGGCGCTACCTGCTGAACCAGCTGAGGTGATGGCCTACGTATCGCGCGTACGGGAGGCACGGGCCAGCGCCCTCGTGCTCGGTCTCGGCCCGATTCACGCGACGCCGCCGGAGCCACTCGTCGACGCGTGCCGACAAGTGGGGGTGCCGCTTCTCGTCGTTCCTGCCGCGACCCCTTTCCTCACGGTCTCGCGGGCATACTGGACGGCCCGGACGCGGTCAGCCGAGGAGAAGCTGAACGACATCGTCGCTGCGCACAGGACGCTCGTGGAGGCAGCCGTCTCTCCTGACCCGGCAGCGGCAGTCCTGAAGAAGCTGGCACGGTGGCTCGATGGTTGGGCAGTGCTGCTCGATGCCACCGGTTCAGTCGACCTCGTACACCCCCTCGCACTCGGGGAAGAGCTGGGCGTGCTGGAGGCCGAGGTCGCACGGTTGGATGTCGCTGGAGTTCACTCATCAGCGTCCTTTCCAGTGGGCAACCACGTCGCTGCCGTCTTTCCGCTCGCCGCAGGAGACCGTGTGGTCGGCTACCTCGCGGCCGGATCCCGCCGCCAGCTCGACGCTGCACAGCGGCGAGTGGTGCTGACCGCTGCGGCTTTGCTCAGCCTTGATGCCGTCCGTCGCCAGCAGGTGGAGTCTGCTCGTGGGGCAACGCGCCGGTGCGTCGCGATCCTGGTGGACCTAGGCCTGGTGGACGCCGCCCGTCGGCTCGCCGCCGAGAGCGATTGCCCGGTGCCCACCCGTGAGGTCGCTGTGCTTGTCGGGCGGGCGCGAGACAGCGAGGTGCTCGTGGAGGCGGCTGAGCAATGGTGCCCGGCCGCACTTGCGGTAGCGGTTGATCGAACCACTGCGTGGTTCTTGCTGCCGGACCACCATGGGCCGCTTGACGACCTGCGCCGGCGACTCGACACGGTCGATCCCACCGCTGCGCTCATGTTGTCGGACCTGATGGCAGCCGCGAGTGTCGGCGCAGCGCGCGCGAGGTTGCAGCGTGAGGTGGTCTGCCTCGAGCAGGGACGATCGGCGTTTCCGCAGCAGGGCATCGCACGATTCGTTGCGCGAGCTGTCGACGAGTTCCTCGCCGCGGCGAGCCCGGAACACTGCGCGGCACTGGTCGCGTACCTACGGCACCGTGGTCAATGGGAGCCGGCGTCGATCGCGCTTGGCCTGCACCGCAACACCCTGCGGTACCGGGTCGCCCGCGCCACCGAGTTGCTGCGGCTCGACCTGGACGATCCGGACCTCGCGGCACAGACGTGGCTGGCCCTGCGGGCCCGCGGCGCCGCGGATTGAGCATTCCGACGAATCGCGCCCGGGATCCGGTAATTCATCCAGAGACGCGTACCTCCTGCCTCCCTAGGTTCCTTCTGAAAGACATGCCAGGAAAGGGACCACTATGACGATGCCAGAGCAGCGCCGGATCTTGGCCACGGCCATCCCCGGCCCGCTGTCGCTCGAGCGTCACGCAACGCGCAAGGCCGAGTTGGCGAACGGGCTCGGAACGACGATGCCGGTCTTCATCGACCGGGCGGGCGGTGGTGTGCTGGTAGACATCGATGGCAACCACCTCATCGACATGGCTTCAGGTATCGCGGTTACTTCGGTTGGCGCGTCACACCCCGAGGTCGTGCGACGAGTCTCCGAGCAGGTGGAGCGGTTTACGCACACCTGTTTCCTCGTGACCGAGTACGACGGCTTCGTGGACGTCGCGGCCGCACTCAATCGGCTAACACCGGGTGACCACGCGAAGAAGACCGCGTTGTTCAGCACCGGCGCCGAGGCGGTTGAGAACGCCATCAAGATCGCGCGCGCCGCGACCGGTCGTCCGGCGGTCGTAGTGCTGGGCCACGCGTACCACGGTCGCACGCTCCTGACGATGTCGATGACGTCCAAGAACGTCCCCTACAAGGAGGGGTTCGGCCCGTTCGCGACGGAGGTCTACCGGGTCCCGTCGCCGTATCCGTACCGGTGGCCGTCAGGCCCGGAGCGGGCTGCGGAGGAGGCGTTCGAGGCGCTGAAGGAGATCGTCACGAGCCAGATAGGGACCACGAACGTCGCGGCGATCGTGGCCGAGCCGATCCAGGGTGAGGGTGGGTTCATCGTCCCGCCGCCGGGCTATCTCAAGGCGGTGCAGGAGTTCGCCAACGAGCACGGCATCGTATTCGTCGCCGACGAGATCCAGACCGGCCTCGCGCGGACGGGAGCGATGTTCGCGTGCGAGCACGAGGACGTCGTACCCGACCTGATCACGACGGCGAAGGCCCTCGCCGGCGGCATGCCGCTCGCGGCGGTCACTGGCCGTGCCGAGATCATGGACGCGGTCGCGGCCGGCGGACTTGGCGGGACGTACGCCGGTAACCCGGTCGCCTGCGCCGCTGCTCTCGGCGCCCTGAAGGCCATCGAGTCCGAGGGGCTGGTCGCCCGGGCGCGCGAAATTGAGGAGCGGGTCCGACTTCGACTCGAGGAGCTCGTCGCCCCGTTCTCGGTCGTCGGTGAAGTCCGGGGCAGGGGTGCGATGATCGCCCTGGAGTTCGTGAGGCCCGGCACCACCGAGCCGGCGCCCGAGATTGCGAAGGCGGTCGTC
Organism: Streptomyces sp. NPDC057565; assembly: GCF_042801455.1. NCBI lineage: Bacteria > Bacillati > Actinomycetota > Actinomycetes > Kitasatosporales > Streptomycetaceae > Streptomyces > Streptomyces sp. NPDC057565. The sequence goes on from NZ_JBHVFU010000035.1 coordinate 31,449, forward strand.
GAGCGCTGCCACCAGGAAGGAGTCCTCACGCTCCTGTGCGGCACCTTCGGCAACGTGATCCGGCTGCTGCCGCCGCTGGTGATCCCGATGGACCTCCTCGACGAGGCGGTCGACGTGCTCGTGGACGCCGTCAGGAGCGTCGCATGAGCGTCACCTCCTTCGACCCGCGGACGGGGGCGGTCATCGCCACCGTTGCCGACACGAGCGCCGACGAGCTGCAAGCCGTGCTGGCGGCGGCCTCCGCCGCCGCTCCGCAGCTGGTGGCGACCAGTCCGGCCGAGCGCCGCACCTGGTTGCACGCCGTCGCTGACGCCCTGGAGCTGCACCGCGACGACCTCGCCCGGCTCGCCGACCAGGAGACCGCGCTGGGCCTTGAGCGGCTGACCGGTGAGGTCACCCGGGCGGCCGGGCAGCTTCGGTTCTACGGCGACGTCGCCGCCGAGGGCTCCTACCTCGAGGTCACGGTCGACGAGCCAACCGCCACCACGCCCAGGCTGATCCGGACCAACCGGCCGCTCGGCCCGGTCGCGGTCTTCGGTGCCAGCAACTTCCCGTTCGCGTTCAGTGTGCTTGGCAACGACACCGCCATGGCACTCGCCACAGGCTGCCCGGTCGTCGCCAAGGCGCACCCGGCCCACGCCGGGCTGTCGATGCGGCAGGCCGAGATCGCCCGAGAGGCACTCGCCGGCGCCGGCGCCCCCCGCGGGACCTTCGCCGCCGTCAGCGGTCACCAGGTCGGCGTCGACCTGGTCAAGGCACAGGAGATTGCCGCGGTCGGTTTCACCGGGTCCCAGGCAGGTGGCCTAGCGCTGTGGCGGATCGCCAACGAGCGCGAGGTCGTCATCCCGGTGTACGCCGAGATGGGCACGGTGAACCCGGTCGTCGTCACCCGTGCGGGTGCTGCCGACATCGACGCCGTGGCGAAGGGCCTCGTCGGATCGTTCACGCTCGGCAGCGGCCAGTTCTGCACCAAGCCCGGGCTCCTGCTCGCGCCGAAGGACTCTGGTGCGGCGCAAGCCGTCGCTGCCGCACTCCGTGGGGCCGAGCCCGCGCCCGTCATGCTCACCGAGGCGATCGCGCAGGGTATCCCGACCGGCATCAGGGAAATGATTGCCGCTGGCGCCGAGCTGATCGCAGAAGTGGCACCTGCCGAAGGCGCGACAGGTTGGGCAGCGCCTGCCGCTGTCCTCGCGGCCCCCGCCGATGACCTGACGCCGGGCAGTCGGCTGCTGGAGGAGACCTTCGGAGCGGTCGTCCTCGTGACCGAGTACGACGACGACCGCGCCCTTGCCGACGCCGTACGACGACTGCAGTGCTCGCTCGCGGCGAGCGTCTTCACCGGCGGAGCCGACGACGTCCAGGCACCGGGTGTCGTCGCGCTGTTGAGCGGCAAGGTCGGCCGCGTTGCTGTCGACGAGTGGCCGACCGGGGTGGCGTTCACCTGGGCGCAGCAGCACGGCGGGCCGTGGCCGGCGACGTCCGCGCCTGCGGCCACCTCGGTGGGTGCCTATGGCCTCGCGCGTTTCGTCCGACCGGTCGCCTACCAGTCCGCCCACGACGCCTGGCTCCCCCCGGAGGCACAGGCCGCCAACCCGTGGGGCCTCCCGCGCCGGGTGAACGGCGTGCGCGGATGAGCCGCCCGCTCGATGGTGTCCTCGTCGCCGACTTCAGCCGGGTCCTCGCGGGTCCGCTCGCCGCGGCAACCCTCGCCGACCTCGGCGCCGAGGTGATCAAGGTCGAGCGCCCCGGCGTCGGAGACGACACCCGGCACTGGGGGCCGCCTTGGACCGATCCGGACGGCACGTCCAGCTCCTACTTCGAGTCCGCCAACCGGTCCAAGAAGTCGGTCGAGCTCGACCTCAGTGATCCCACCGACCGCGCGGTGGCCCACGAGCTCGCCGCGCGCTGCGACGTCCTGATCGAGAACTTCAAGGCTGGCTCGCTCGACCGCCACGGCCTCGGGTACAACGCGGTAGCGGCCCGCAACCCCGGCGTCGTCTACGCCTCGATCACCGGGTTCGGCAGCAAGGAAGGCGCGGAGCTCGCCGGCTACGACTTCCTCGTGCAGGCCGTCGGCGGGCTGATGAGCATCACCGGGCAGCCCGGAAAGCCGATGAAGGCCGGTGTGGCGCTCGTCGACGTCCTCACGTCCAAGGATGCGGTCGTCGGGATCCTCGCCGCCCTCCGCGCCCGCGAGTCCATCGGCCACGGCCAGCACGTCGAGGTCAACCTGCTCTCGAGCCTGCTCGGTTCGCTGGCCAACCAGGCGTCGTCGTACCTCGCTACGGGGAACGCGCCGGGCCCGATGGGCAACCGGCACCCGTCGATCGCGCCCTACGAGACCCTGGGCGCCATGGACGGCCATATCGCGATCTGCTGCGGCAATGACGGGCAGTTCGCCCGGCTCGCGGCTGCCGTCGGCATGCCCGGGCTGGCCGACGACCCGCGGTTCGCCACGAACGGCGACCGGGTCGCGCACCGCGACGCCCTCGTCGCTCTCCTCGAGGATGCGCTCGCCGCTGACACCGTGGACGCGTGGGTCGAGCGGCTCTCGGCAGCCGGCCTCCCTGCCGGCAAGGTCGGCACCGTCGCCGACGGCTTCGAGCTCGCGGCCCGGCTCGGCCTCAAGCCCACGGTTGACGTGGGGGAGGGGCGCTCCCGCCAGGTCCGCAGCCCGTTCACCCTCTCGGCCACCCCCGTGACCACCTACACCGCTCCGCCTCGCCTTGGCGAGCACAACGACGACGTACGAACCATGCTGAGCCGGAAGACCCAGGAGAACCCGCGATGAGCACCCCGACCAACCTCCCGCCCTTCGCCCCGCTGGACCCGGCGGGCATCGACGACCTGCTGACCGAGGACGAGAGGGCCGTGCGCGCCACGGTACGTCAGCTGTGCGCCGACCGGATCGACCCGTACGTCGCCGACTGGTTCGAGCAGGGCTACCTGCCCGACGTGCGTGGGTTGGCCAAGGAGCTCGGCTCGATCGGCCTTCTCGGGATGCACCTGGAGGGCTACGGCTGCGCGGGCATGTCCGCGACCCACTACGGCCTGGCTTGCCTCGAGCTCGAGGCGACCGACTCGGGCATTCGCTCGCTGGTCTCGGTCCAGGGCTCCCTCGCGATGTTCGCGATCTGGCGCTGGGGCTCGGAGGAGCACAAGACCGAGTGGTTGCCGCGGATGGCCGCCGGTGACGCGATCGGTTGCTTCGGCCTGACCGAGCCCGATGTGGGCTCTGACCCCGGCAACATGCGCACCCGCGCCCGCCGCGACGGCTCCGACTGGGTCCTTGACGGCCGCAAGATGTGGATCACCAACGGCACCGTCGCGGACGTCGCCGTCGTGTGGGCCCAGACCGACGAGGGAGTCCGTGGTTTCGTCGTGCCGACCACGACGCCAGGGTTCTCCGCACCCGAGATCAAGCACAAGCAGTCGCTGCGGGCGTCGGTCACGAGCGAGCTGGTCCTCGACGGCGTCCGGCTCCCGGAGTCGGCGGCCTTCCCGGAGGTGCGCGGCCTCAAGGGGCCGCTGTCCTGCCTGAACGAGGCGCGCTACGGCATCGTGTGGGGCGCCATGGGTGCCGCGCGGTCGTCACTGGAGGCGGCCCTGGACTACGCCAACCAGCGGATCCAGTTCGGCAAGCCGATCTCGGCGTTCCAGCTGACCCAGCAGAAGCTCGTCGACATGAACCTGGAGTACACCAAGGGCCTGCTCCTCGCGCTGCATCTCGGCCGCCGCAAGGACGCCGGCACGCTGCGCCCCGAGCAGGTCAGCCTTGGCAAACTCAACAACGTTCGCGAGGCACTGGAGATCTGCCGGACCGCGCGCACGGTGCTTGGCGCCAACGGCATCTCACTCGAGTATCCCGTCATTCGGCACGCCAACAATCTCGAGTCGGTCCTCACCTACGAGGGCACCGTCGAGATGCACACCCTCGTCGTCGGCCAGGCGATGACCGGCCACCCAGCGTTCCGCTGACCCCCAAGCCCGCCGACCGCGGCAACGCTCGAAGTCGTTACCACCGCCGCGGTCGGCGGACCTCAACCACCCCTAACGTCCCACGGGAGTACGTCCGTGACCGGAATTCACAAGGTCGGCATTGTCGGTGCCGGCCAGATGGGCGCAGGCATCGCCGAGGTATGCGCCCGTGCAAGCCTCGATGTCCTCGTGTGCGAGACCGACCCCGAGCGGGTCGACGCAGCCAGGAGCCGGGTCAGTGGCTCGCTCGGTCGAGCCTTGCGCAAGGGTAAGCTCACCCACGAAATCCACGACCGGGCGATCGCCCACCTGGACTACACCGACGACCTTGCAGGCATGGCCGACCGGGACCTCGTCATCGAGGCCGTCGTCGAGGACCACCATGAGAAGGCTGAGCTCTTCGCGGCCCTCGACAAGGTCGTCCGCTCCGATGCGCTCCTGGCGTCGAACACGTCTTCCATCGCGATCATCAACCTGGGCATGGCCACCGGTCGTGCTGACCGGGTCGTCGGAGTGCACTTCTTCAACCCGGTCCCCGTCATGCCGCTCGTCGAGATCGTGACGTCGCTCAAGACATCGCCGGAGACCATCGAGACGATCACCGACTTCGTCGCCTCCGCGCTCGGCAAGCAGGTCATCACGTCGACCGATCGGGCGGGCTTCGTGGTCAACGCGCTCCTCGTTCCTTACCTGCTCTCCGCGATCCGCATGCTCGAGTCCGGATTCGCATCTGCCCGCGACATCGACGCCGGCATGCGGCTGGGCTGCGCCCACCCGATGGGACCGCTCGAGCTGGCCGACCTGATCGGTCTCGATACCACTGCCGCCATCGCCGAGTCGATGTACGAGGAGTTCAAGGAACCGCACCTGGCGCCGCCCGCTCTTCTCCTCCGGATGGTCAAGGCACAACAGCTGGGCTGCAAGTCCGGCCGTGGCTTCTTCGAATACGCTTGACGGAACTCGTCCCCATCTGTGAGGTTCGGCAGGGCTGTCACTGGGATGTTGGGCTTCACCTGTCACTGACATGAAGACACGTGTGTACTGGTCAATGGTTATTGCAACACCGTTGCGTTAGCGCCGTGAGCGGCTATTGAGGCTGTGTTCGAAGAACGCGACGGTGGTGCGGACGGTGTAGTTCTGGGCCTTCTGGGGGCGTTGTCCGGCGTTCGGTCCGTACTTGCTGGTGGGGTTCTTGCGGGTGCGGGCCTTCACTCGTTGCCGTCGGTGGGCGGGCAGGAGGGCGTCCAGGGCCGCGTGGCCGATCGTGCCGACCAGGTCGACGAGGGTGTTGGGGAAGATTCCATGGCCGGCGGTGACGGTGTCGGTTGCGGCGGCCGGCAGGACGGTGAAACTGATCCGCTCCATGGGTAGTTCCGGTCGTCTGGTCAGGGCGTCGTCGCCGGCGCGGATCAGAGCCTGGTAGGCGGTGAGCAGGGCGTAGACCTCCTGGTCGAGGCCATCGATGCTGCGGGAGCGCAGGACGCGGCCGTCGAGCATCGTGGCCTTGATCGAAAAATACGTGGTCTCCGCCTGCCACCTGCGGTGATAGAGATCAACGAGCTCGGCGGCCGGAAAACGGACGGGGTCCAGCAGATTTGTGATCAGCCGCCACTGCTCGGTGCGGACGGTGCCATCGGCCAAGGTGACGGTGAGGGTCGCCTCGATCACGCGCACCGGCAGCAGTACGCGCAGGACGCCGTAGCCGATGCGGGCGATGTAGGAGCCGTCGCCCAGGTGCTCGGCGGGGGTGGGGACGCGGCGGGCCCCGGAACGCACCAGGAACCGCGCCCCGCTCCGATGAACGGCGTCAAGGAACTCGTTGCCGTCGAAGGCCGCGTCGGCCAGCAGGAGCATCGTCTTGTCCAGGGCGGTCAGAAGCCGCTTGGCATAGGGGAGTTCACCCTCGGACTCCGGTCCGAAGGCGGCGGCTATGAGCGCACGGGTGCCGCACTCGACCAGTGCCAGCAGCCGCAGGAGCGGATAGCCGAACTCCAGGCTCTCCCCGGCCCGCTTGGGGTAGCGCCAGGTGAGCATCTCGTCGTCGGGGGTGTGCAGCAGGGTCCCGTCGACGGCCACCGTGCGCAGGCCCCGGTAGAAGGACCCGTCCTGCCCGGGGCGGGCGACGGGCCCGGCCAGCGTCTCGAACAGACGCCGCAGAGGTGCAGCCCCCACCCTGCGCCTGGCCCGCGTCAGCGAGGAGACCGCGGGACACACCAGGGCCAGCGGGGTCAGGGCGGCGGTCAGCTTGGACCACACCGTGCGGTACGAGTGGTGTTCGAACAGTGCGAGAGCGAGCACGAAGTACACCACCACCCGCGAAGGCAGCAGCCGCAGGCGCTTCTCGCGCCGGCCGGTCTCCTCCAGCACCGCGTCCACCAGCGCGAAGTCCACGATCTGGGTCAACTCCCCCAGATGACCCGGCGCGAACACACCCCGGGCTGTCTCGATCGTGGACGTGATGACAGACTTCTCCTGCAACGGGATCCCTGACCTTGATCGACTTTCTTCGCCGATCGTTGATCTATCAGGTGGTCCCGTTGCGCTGTTCAGCAGGCCTTGACGTACAGCTCAGGGGCCAAACGCAACGGTGTTGATGTCCTGCCCGTCCGGAGACCTTGTGGGCGATGATCAGCAGCACCCGTCGGGAGGAGGTGTCGTACCGCAGCACGATGCAGTAGTCGCCCCGCGGTGTGCAGCGGCGGGTGTCCACCATCCGGGCCCGGGCGGCGGGCTGCGTCGCGAGCACCGGCGGGGGAGTGGATACGAGCAGAGCGGCCGCGCCGGCGGCCAGACAGATGGTCCGTCGCATGAGGGGCCCAACGCACCGGCAGTACGGAAGTTACGACGCCCGTGCGCGAGATCGCCGCCGGTCTCGCCCTGGTCGGCTTCGCCGGTGGAGGGCGGCTCGGCAGGTATTCGGATCTGCTTGGTGCCGCGGCTGGGGACGCGGCGGTCCGAATGCTCCTACGGGCAGCGCATCACGGCTACGCGACCGTAGCCGCCAGCGGGCTGCATGGAACATCAGGCGGTCGGTTTGCGAGGGCAGGGCAGGGCAGAGCCGGGACGCTCGACGAGAAGCCGGATACCGGGCCCGCAGCAGCACAATCTGTGTTGGCCGGCCTCGCACCGAAGAGCGGGCGCCGCCCCGCCCGGGGGCCGATGGCGGCACTCCGCACTTCCCATCGGGAGGCTCGCGTTGGACACTGTGAGGAGCAGAGCGAAGGAGAGACCTGTGACGGCCCAGCCAGAGCACCCCGCGGACCCCCGGATCACCGGTATCCCGCGCACCATCAATGCGATCGGTGACGCGCTGACCGGTTCCGAGCGTGCCCGTTTCTACACTGAGGTCCTGGCCGCAGAAGAGAGCGCCGTACCGGCCGCGATGCACCGGTGGTGGAAGACGGCGATGCTGCACCGTGCCCCCGCCGCCATGCAGAGCCGGGCCAACACCGCAGCAGGCCGCTCTCTCGTCTCCGTCGACGATCTGTTTACGGCCGGAGTCCAGTGAGCTGGACCGTCTGGACCGAGGAGATCCCGGCGCAGACCGTCCTCGACATGCCCGCCGACCTCCGAACGAAGACGGCGAACTTCCTGCGCGCCCTGGCGATCGAGGTGGGCGGCGCGATCGACCTGGGCAAGCGGCCTCCCGGCGACGCGATGGACGACCTCGAGGTCCGGTACTCCCTGGAGGTGCCGGGCGAGCCGGTCATCATCGAGTACATGATCATGAGGGACGCCAAGGAGATCCGCGTCCCGGTGATGGTCTGGTTCCACTGAGAATCGTGCTCGGCAGGTCCCGGCTCCCCCGCTGCAGCGCCGGGTGACCGCGGCGGCGAACAAGGCCGAGTCGGTCGACTGGTTCTCCCAGTGGCCCGGCTTCGGCAACCGCGGCGTCATCGCCGACAACGACCCCGTTGAGCAGGAGAAGGCGATGAAACCCAAACGCACTGCTCACGAACGCAGTGTTCTCTGAACTACCGAGACGAGGCTTTCGCAGTCCGCTTCAAGGACGACGTAGGTGCAAGGTGTTGCCCTGGACCGGGGGACTCGGGCTGTCCACAGCGGCACGTATGGCCGCATCGAGTTCGACGCGGAGGGGTGCGATGGTCTCTGTCCACAGCTCCACCCGCTGCTCCACCGAGCCCGGCCATGAGATCGGAATCGTGTCGCACTGGCGGCGATCGACGCCCGGTAGGCGAGTTGTCCGCTGCGGGTGGCTGCATTGCGCCGCAGTTCCCGCGAAACAGTGGACGGGTGCCTGCCCAGCCGACGGGCGATCTCTCGGACCCCGGGGTTCTGAGCCTTCAGCACAGCGATCTCCTCGCGCTCTGCAAAGGAGAGATACCTGCCCGACACCGGGCCCAGCTCGATCGACGGCATACCGCCACGTTCCCGGAACCATCGTGAGCCGACCGGCCCCGACACGCCGCACGCGATCGCCGCGTCCTCGCTGGTCAGCCCCTCAGCGATCTTCTTCCAGAAGGCACCCTCCACATCCCGGCGGACCGGCGGCCTGCCCGGAGACCGCATCGCCGGGCGCCCCGTCACCGCCGCCGTTCACCCTGCCGGTTGCCCCATCGGACACCTCCATGATCGAGGTGTTGCGACGATCGGTTGAATCCACCTTGCGCCTGGCGGTCGCTGTGATGGACGAAGCCGGAGTCTTTCTTGATCCTCCGTCTCCGCAGGGCCATCTCCAGTGCTTCCAGGGGAAGTTCGGTCCGCATGTGGTTTGCGACCTGCCAGCCGACGATCATCCGGGAGTACACGTCCAGGACGAAGGCCACGTATGCCCAGCCGGACCAGGTGCGGACATACGTCATGTCCGCCACCCAGAGCTGATCCGGCCGGGAGGTGGTGAAGTCGCGGTCGACCAGGTCGGGCGGGCGGGGTGCCGACGGCTCCGGGATCGTGGTGCGGCGCCGCTGGCCACGGATGACGCCCTCCGGGCCCAGCTCCGCCATCAGCCGCTCGACGGTGCAGCGGGCCACGTCGACGCCCTTGCGGCACGGGGCCCGGGTGATCCGGCGGCGCCATAGGTGCCGCCCGACTCCGCGTGGACTTGCTCGATCAGCGGCATGAGCTGCTCGTCGCGGAGCCGGCGGGCCGACTTTGGCCGCTTCTTGCGCGCGAAGTACGTCGACGGCGACAGCTCCAGCACCCGGCAGACGGGATCGACCCCGAGACCTTTGTCACGCAGGTGGTCGGTCACCTGCTCGGCCTCGTCCGGGGACGGTCGATCTCCTGGGCAAAAACACCGAGGCGGCTTTGAGGATCTCGTTGGCCCGCCTCAACTCCGCTACTTCTTTGCGGAGTTGCTTCAGCTCGTCCTGCTCAGCGGTGGTCAGCCGGTCGTCGCGCCCGCCACGGTCGGCCTCCGCCTGGCGGACCCATCCGCGCAGGGCCTCCTTATGGATGCCCAGATCCTTCGCAACGTGCGCGATGGGCCGGCCCGTGGCGCGGACCTCACGGATCGCGCGCTCACGGACCTCATCAGGGTATTTACGGGGTGCTGCCATGGTGCTTCTCCTTCGCCAGGACCGTAACCCTGGCATCAGGAACTCCACGAATCTCAGTACAGCTCACTCGTTCGAGCACACGGCGTTCACCTTCCTTGGATACACGTTCCGAGCCAGGCAGAACCAGGATCGTTACGCAAGTCGTTCCAGTCGTTCGACCCTGCTGTCAGCAAGGACGCCCTGAAGGAGATGGGACGGGAAGTGCGGTCCTGGCGTTTGCACACCCGGTCCGATCTGTCCTTCCGAGAGCTTGCCCGCAGGATCAACCCTGTGGTGGCCGGCTGGATCAACTGCTACGGACGGTTCAGACCGTGGGAGCTGAATCCCTTCTTGATGCGCATCAACACCTACCTGGTGCGCTGGATCCGCCAGAAGTACAAACGGCTTGCGGCTGAACGGAAAGCCATCGCGAAAATGCTGGAGATCGCCCAGCGGTATCCCCGCATGTTCGCGCACTGGCGCTGCACCGTCGCAGCAGTGATGATCTGACGATCAGAACGGCAAGAGCCGTGTAACGGGAGACTGTTGCGCACGCTCTGTGAGAGCCGGGAGGTGAGATCCCTCCCGGCTACTTGGCGGGGGGCGTCGAAGAGCAGGCGAAGGCCAGGCGAAGGTGTCTCGCCTGGCCTCCACCGATCACTCACCCTCGACCACCAAGGTCATCGTTGAGTCGGCACGACCGTGACCCGGCTAGGGGAGCGTCCACCGCTGGTTGGCGCCGCCGTCGCAGTCCCAGATCACCAGCTGGGTGCCATTGGTGGTCGTGGCTGCCGGGACATCGAGGCAGCGACCCGACTGGACGGCCTTCAGCGCGCCGTCGGGCTGTGCCGTCCACTGCTGGTTGGCGCCGCCGTTGCAGTCCCACAGGATCACCTGCGTCCCGTTGGCGGTTCCCTGGCCGGTGACGTCCATGCACTTGCCGTTGTGGGTCAGCGTGCCGTTGGACCAGGTCCACACCTGTGCGCTGCTCCCGTTGCAATCCCACAGCTGCACCTGGGTGCCGTTCGCGCCGGAGTCGTCCTTGGCGTCGGCGCACTTGCCGGTCAGGCCAGAGGTGACCGGACCGACATGGGAAGCGGGGGTGCCGGGGGCGAGGGCGAAGTTGTCGAACTGGTCGGTCTCGTACCCGGTGACGCCGAGGCCGGCCTGTCCGGAGGTGTAGCTCGAGTCGGTGGCGCTGCCGACGGTGACGCCGTCCACCATCGCGGAGAGGGTCGAGCCCTCAAGGGTGAACGCGATGTGGTGCCAGCTGCCGGTGCCGAGCGCGGTGGTGGTGCCGCTGGCCAGCGTAGTGAAGGTCCACCGGGAGTCGCTCTTGTCTATGGACCAGGCACCGGTGTCGCTCACGCGCAGGTGATAGGCGTTCAGGCCATTGTTGTTCTTGGCCTGCTGGTTGACGCGGCCGAGCAGTTCGACGCTGCCCTTCTTCTCGAGCATGGTGTCGACGCTGACGGTGTAGTTGCTCCACCTGCCGTCACCCATGATCGTGTACGGGGCGTTGTAGGGCTCGTCGGTCCAGCGGATCGGCGTCGTCGGGGCCATCTGGCGCAGGCAGGTGCCCGAGCGGCCGCCACCGCAGGCCACAGTCTGGAACGCGCCGTTCATGTCGGAGAAGTACTTCGGTGACGTGGTGGTGGTGGGGGTGTCGAACGTGTCCGTGTACGGGAGGTCGAGTGCGCCGGGTGCAGGCGGGGTCGCGGTGCCCTTGCCCTGGCCGGTCGTGGTGGTCACGGTGTAGACGTGGCCGGGCTCGAGGGTGAGCTTGAACTTGCCGCCGCTCGGGGTGATGTCCGGCCGGCGGACGAACCAGTTCGACGAGTCCCCGGACCTGACGTCCGTGGCCCAGACATGGACCTGACCGGTGGACAGTCCGCCGGTGACGGTGAACCTGGCGTTCTGGGCGACGCTTGCGTCCATGGTCTCGATGACCGTGCTGTAGTCGGAGTTGTTCGTCGACTTCATCGTCACGTAGCTGCCGTTGGTGCGCTTGCCGCCGAGGTATCCGCCCGCGGAGTCGATGTACTTCCAGCCCGGCCGGGTGAACTGCGTGGTGTGCGCGGTCACCCAGGTGGTTTTGCCGATCTTGTAGTTGCCGGACCACGGCTGGTTGGCGATGGACATCCCGTCGGTGGAGAAGTTGAGGTTCGGGTAGAGCGCGGCAATGACCGGCCAGTTGAAGTAGGCGGTCATCTTCCCGTCGAGGTAACCGCGGTTGATGGACCTGGCCACCGCGTGCGCGCCGGTGTCGGTGTCCTGGGAGCCGTTTTCGCTGGCCCACAGCGGTTTGCCGAGACCCTGTGCCGTGGCGGTGCTGGAGCAGGTGGTGTAGTCGCCGAGGTAGCCGCACGGATAGTGGACGCCGACGACGTCCACGGCGTCGTTGAACGCTGGGTCCTCGGCCATGGCGTCGGCCACACTCCAGTCGCTGTCCGCGGCGACGACCTTGGTCGCGTACCCGTGCGAGGTGAGTGTGTCCTTGAGGTTCCTGTACCAGGCCTTGTCGTAGCCGCGCTCGTTCCAACCGCCGAGGTAGTCGATCGTCAGGTCGTGCTGAGCCGCGCAGTCCATCCAGGACATCAGATAGTCGATGGTGTCCTGGGACCAGAAGTTGCCGCCGTTGATCCAGCCGGGAGCACCCCAGGACAGAGCGGCGAGCTTGATGTCAGGGTTGCGGGCCTTGGCCTGCTCGGCCATCCACCACTCGTAGCCCTGGTTGCAGTCGACGGTGCCGGCCGTGTGCATGTGACTGGGCTCGGCGCCATCGGTGGAGTTGGTGTCGCCGCCGATCTCCAGCTTGAGCAGCTGGAGAGAGGCGCCGTAGCCGGGCTTGTAGAGGTAGTCGAGGAGCTCGCTTCGCTGCGGCTCCGGGTAGTCGGCCAGGAGTCGGGAGTTCCCGCCGCCGCCTGAGATGGCGCCGACACCATCGAAGGTCAGGCCCGGCTTGGTGCCGTTGATGGTGATCGAGGTCGACGGCGTGGGCGCGGCCTGGGCGACGGAGGGAGCGGTGAGGCCGGTGAGCGTGCTCAGTAGAAGGCTTGTCACCGCGGTGAGCGTGCGCCAACGACGCACTGGTGCCCGAGTCATGCTGACTCCTTCGGGGTTGGGATGCCTGAGGGCTTGTGGCGCTGAGAAATGGGAGAGAACCTGAACGCTTCAGTGAGTCTCGAAGCTGCCGAGCCGAAGGGACACCGTGCCGGTCGTGCCGTCGGTGATGCGTACTGTGGGCCGGTAGTAGTCGCCGCCCCCGTAGCCGAAGTCGGGGTAGTTCCAGTGCGTGTCGATGTACAGGGATCTCGACGCGGCGGCATCCGGCAGGACGTGGAAGGCGTCCACGAGCGGGAGGATGTTGGACGACGACGGGTTCTTCTCGCCGGTCACGACGAGGCGGATGGTGTGCCGGCCCTCGGCGAGTCCGGTCTTGCGGTACACGACCTGCTGGTACTGCTTGACGGGCCCGTACTGGTCGACGGTGGTGTCGAGCTGCCCGTCGATGAATACGTCGATCTTGCCGAGGTTGGAGCCGAAGCCTCCGATCCACTCGATACCGGTGCCGGTGAAGGCGAACTCGCACCAATCGCCCGCAGTGAAGGTAAACGACTCGGTGTCCGCATAGTCGTCATGTGTCCATCCCTCGCCGTGCGCGTGCGTCCACGCGCCGTGGTAGGTGATGGCGGGATCGGTGTCGTCGAACCACCGCAGCGGGGTGCGGTCGACTCGCGCGGCCACGCTGCCGTCGGACTCCACGCGCACGCCGGTGCCGTCGGTACGGGTGAGTGCGTAGGTGTGGACGGCGGAGCGCAGGGCGCGGAAGTCATTGCATTCCCGGCCCTCGTCGTCCTTGCCGTACAGGAAGTACGTGTGGGTGTCCTGCGACCAGCTCCCCTGGGGCCGCTCACGATAGGCGGGCGCCGCCTGCTGCGGTACCGCGACCGCGGTGCCCGAGGGGCGGCCGATGTGGTCGTCCGGGTACACCGACCACAGGGAGCCGGTGCGCCACCCGATGCGGTCGGCCTCCTCGGGGGCGCAGAAGCGTACGCCGAGTTCCTTGTAACCGCCGCTGGGCTGCCCGGAGAACGCCTTGGCGATGGTGTACGTGGTGGTGATCAGCCCGGTGCCGTCGACCGCGACGTCGAAGCTGACAGGGCTCTCACCGTAGGTGCCCTTGATGGTGACGGTGGAGGTGTGCTTGTCGGTGCGCTTCGCGGTGATCGAACCGAACGTCCAGGAGGGCAGGTATCCGCCGCGCTGGTGCAGGTAGGGGCCGTCGGTGAGCACGGTCGTCGTTCCATGCCTGGCCTCGGTGATCAGACCGGTCGACTTGCTGAAGGCGATGGAGAAGCCGGCGCCGGTCAGCGTGATGCGTGTGTCGCTCTCCTCGACGGCGGGCGCGGAGCCGTCCGGGCGGGGCCGTACGGGTGTGCGCACCGGGCCGATGTGCAGCGCGTAGGAGTCCACGATCCGGTCCTGCCCGTCGATGAACTCCAGCTTCAGTGCCTCGCCCTCACGCCAGGACCGGTACGGAACGGTGAGCTTGCCGCTCGCGCCCGGCTTCAGGTCGATGCCGGGCATCGTGCCCTTGGCAGCGCCCACCTGCCATCGGACGGTCAGCTCGGACAGGTTGGTGAAGTCGAACCAGTTGGAGACCGGAACGACGAGGGGGGTCCGGGGTTTCTGCCCGATGAGTGGAGCGTCGGGCACCCGTACGGGCGAGTACGCCTTCTTCGTCAGCCAGTACTCCGGCTTCTCGCGCCGCCAGATGTCGAGCAGCCCCCATTCGGCGGTGCCGGAGACCTTGTGGGGGAGCGGGAACACCTCGTCGACGCCGCATCAGATGGCGCCGCCGACGACGCTGTCGGTGTCATGGCACTTGGGCCAGAACCGGGAGATCGTCTCACCCCAGAAGTTGCGCACGCCGGGGTCGTTCTTGAGGTCGTCGATGTTGTAGGCGGCCAGGTGCGCGTACTCGTCGTAGAGCGTCGGCTTGGTGGTTTCGCCGCCCAACTGGCCCTTCACGTCCGGGTAGTGGGCGGTGAAGATGTCGTACTTGGCGCCGGTGGAATAGGTTTCGGCGTGGCTGTAGACGACGGGTCTCGAGGGGTCGCCGGCCTTGAGATAGTCCCACTGCGCCTGCGGGTTCGCGCCCCAGCCGATGTTCTCGTTGCCCGTGGACCAGATCAGGACGCAGGGATGGTTCCGGTCCCGCTCCACCATTTCGGCGAGCTGGCCGAGCCAGTCGGGCTTGAAGGCCGGGTCATCGAGCAGGTTGTCGTGGCCCTGCTGGTTCACCCAGCACACCGCGGTCTCCTCCTCGACGTACATCCCGTACCGGTCGGCGGCCTCCAGCAGGGCCTCGGTGGGCGGGTAATGGGAGGTACGGAGGAAGTTGATGTTGGCGGCCTTGAAGAGGCGTACGTCCTGCTCGTCCCAGCGGGCGGTGGCGCCGCGGCCCATCGTCGGGCTGACCTGGTGGTGGGCCACGCCGCGCAGCTTCACCTCGCGGCCGTTGACCAGCAGCCGCTTGCCGTCGATGTGGATCTGCCGGAACCCCACCTTGCGGGTCACGGTGGATCGGGTGTTCCCGGAGCCGGCCGTCAGCTCCAGGGTGTACAGGTTCGGGTGCTCGGCGTCCCACTTGAGAGGGGCCGCGACCTCGATGTCGTACTGTGCGGGCCCGTCGACGGTGAGGGATCGCCGCAGTACCTCGTGACCTGCGGGGTCGCGCAGGAGCAGCTCCATCGGCAGCGAGCCGCCGCCCGCCGGAGTCAGGCGCAGGCCCAGCACCGCGTCGCGGAAGCTCTGCTCGAAGGTGGTCGTGATGTGAACGCCTGCCAGATGGGCAGTGGGCACGGCGATCAGTCGGACGTCGCCCAGAATGCCGCCGATGGGGTGGCGGGCGTAGTAGGTGCCGTACGACAGGTCCTGCCAGCGGTCGGTGACTCCCACAGTCACCCACGCGGCCGTTCCGGGTGCGACGTGTTCGGTGATGTCCGCCTGCCAGCTGGTGAAGCCGCCCCGGTGGTCACGTACGTGGGTGCCGTTCACCCAGAGCCGGGCGTCGCTGTACACCCCGTCGAAGCGCAGGACGACGCGGTGGCCGGCGAAGTCGGCGGGCACCTGGACCTTGGTCCGGTACGCGAACTCCTTGTCCTGCGGCACCTCGACGCCCTGCATGGCGGGCTCGCCCGGCACCTCGACCTTCTGCCAGTCCGAGATGTCGGTGTCGTCGCGCCAGAACTCCGCGGGCGGTTCGGTGGCGAGCGACCACGTGCCGTTGAGGGCCATCACCGGCTGGGACACGCCCGCGACGGCGTCGGGCACGGGCGTCAGCGTGACAGCCGGCTGGGGCAGGTCGCCGGCTCCGGTCAGTGTCCGCGCGCCGGAACCGGTGACGGCCGTCGCGGTCCCGGCGCCCGCCGGACCGGTTAAGGCTCCCGCCACGACCGCGGATCCGGCGATGAGGAAGGTACGTCTGCGCGTCAAGTCGATACTCCTTTGAGGGGGCAGGAGCGCCGGACTGGGCCCCTGGGGGATGGGTCGGAACCGTCTACGTGGGGAGGCCTATGCGGCGTTCCTTGGTGCGGCGCTGCTGGATGACGACGGCGATGACCAGCAGGGCGCCTTGGGCGATGTTCTGCCAGAAGGTGTTGATGCCCTGGACGGTGAGGCCGTTCTCGAGGGCGCCGAGCAGGGCGACGGCGAGCAGGGTGCCGCCGATGCCTCCCTTGCCGCCCTTGAGGGCGCAGCCGCCGAGCGCGGCTGCGGTGATGGCTTTGAGTTCCAGGCCTTCGCTGCCCGAGACGGGCTGCCCCGATCCGGTACGCGCGGTGAGCAGGATGCCGGCGATGGCCGCGACGGTGCCGCAGAGGGCGGAGGCGGCGATCAGGTACTTGTTGATCGAGATGCCGGCGAGCCGGGCCGCGGTGTCGTTGCCGCCGATGGCGTAGAGGTTGCGGCCGATGTCGGTGTACGTGAGCAGGACGTGCACGCTGAGCGCGACGACGGCCAGGACCCAGATCATCACCGGCAGGCCGGCGATCTTGCCGCGGCCGAGGAAGACGAACACGCTGTCGTTGAGGACGTAACCCTGGGCACGGCCGTCCGAGACGAGTTGGGCGACGCCCTTGTACGCGGCGAGTCCGGCCAGCGTGGCGATGGTCGGGTTGACACGGCCGTAGACGATGATCACGCCGTTGAGCACACCGGCGAGGACGCCGATTCCGAGCGCTGCTGCAATGCCTGTCCATGCGCTGGAGTCCGTGGAGGTGAAGACCATGGCGCTGACGACGGACGCGAGACCGGCCTGCGAGCCGACCGAGATGTCCAGCGCGCCGCAGATGATGACGACGGTCTGGACGATGGCGAGGAGCCCGACGAGGGTCGCCGCCTCGCCGATGACCTGCATGTTCGACCAGCTGAGGTAGTTCTCGTTGAGCGAGCCGAACAGCGCGAGCACGATGACGAGGGCGCCGATCAGGCTGATGTTCTGCCCGCCGAGCGCGGCGAGCCGGAAGCGCCTGCCGGTTGCGGCCGGCGCCGGACTGCTCTCCGTCCGGTCCGGTGGGCTGGTGACGGCGGTGTCGGTCATCGAAGGGCTCCAGGGGCGGTGGTGGTGGTGAGGTCGTCGGCCATGGCGAGAGCGAGGATGGTCTCCTCGGTGGCTTCGGCTCGGCCCAGTACGCCGGTGATCCGGCCGTTCTGCATGACGGCGATACGGTCCGCGAGACCGAGCACTTCCGGCAGTTCCGAGGAGATCACCAGGAGGGCCACACCGTCGCGGGCCAGGTCCGCGATGATCTGGTAGATCTCGGCCTTCGCTCCGATGTCGATGCCGCGGGTGGGCTCGTCGAGGATCAGCAGCCGGGGTTTTCCGGCCAGCCAGCGGGCGAGGACCACCTTCTGCTGGTTTCCGCCGGAGAGCTTGCCGATCTCGTGCTCGATGGAGGGGGTGCGCACCCGCAGCCGGTCGGTGTACTCCTGTGCCATGGCGCGTTCCTGACGGCGCCTTACGAACCGTAGGCGACGCAGGCCGGTGAGGCCGACGAGGGACGTGTTGTCCCGGATGGAACGCTGCAGGAACAGTGCCTGCGCCTTGCGTTCCTCGGGGGCGAGCCCGATGCCGGCCCTGATCGCGTCCCTCGGGCCGCGCAGCTGCACCTTCCGGCCGTTCATGCTGATGCCGCCGGAGCGGATCGGGAGGTCACCGGCGATCGCGCGGGCCAGTTCCGAGCGTCCGGCGCCGATGAGTCCCGCGAGCGCGACGACCTCTCCGGCTCGCACCTGGAGGCTGATGCCGCTCACGTCGTCGGTGGTGACGTCCTTCAGATCGAGCACGACTTCGTCCCGGGCGACGTCCTGGCGGACGAAGAGGGAGGACAGATCGCGTCCCACCATGAGCCGTACGACCTCCTCCTCGGTCGTCCGTGCGGCGTCCAGCACCCCGGCCACCGTGCCGTCGCGCAGGACGGCGACGCGGTCGGCGAGCTGGAAGATCTCCTTCATCCGGTGCGAGACGTAGATGACGGCGATGCCTTGCGCGCGGAGCCGGCCGATGAGCGCGAACAACGCCTCCACCTCGTGCTCGGACAGCGAAGAGGTGGGCTCGTCGAAGGCGATGACCTTGGCCTCGCCGGTCAGTGCGCGCAAGATCTCCACCAACTGCCGCTGTGCAGCGGTGAGTTCCGAGCCAAGAGTCTCGGGGGAGATGACTTTGTCGAAGCCCAGGCGGGTGAGGTCGGAGGTGATCCGGCGGCGGAGTTCCGCGCGGTCCAGGCGGCGTCCGGCCTTGCGGGGCAGGGAGCCCGCGTAGACGTTCTCCGCCACCGAGACATGCGGGATGATCTCGGGTTCCTGCGGGATGATCCGGATGCCGGCCCTGCGGGCGTCCTGCGGAGTGGCGAACGCGACCGGCTCGCCGTCGAGCACGATGCGACCGTCGGTGGGTTGGTGATCGCCGGTGAGGATCTTCAGCAGGGTCGACTTGCCCGCGCCGTTCTCGCCCATCAGCGCGGTGACCTGCCCCGCGGGGAAGTCGAGCGTGATGCCGCCGAGCGCCTGGACGGCGCCGAACCGTTTGACGATGTTCTCGACGGTGATCAACGCGCCCTGGTGGGCGGTGGATTGCGTGGGCTCCGATGGTTCGGTGCCGGATTTGATCATGGTGGCCTCGCAAGCGGGAAGCGCGGACAGGAGTCTCAGGTCAGCTGCACGTGACCCCGGAGGCCTTCCAGTTGGAGGAGTCGACCATCTTGGTGGGCGCGAAGGCCTCCTTCGGGAACTCCTTGCCGTTCTTGAGCTTGTCGTACATGGTCTGGACGGCCAGGGCGCCGACGTCGCTGCCGTTGATGAACAGGGCGGCCTTCATGCCGGACGGCTTGCCGGAGCTCCAGTTCTTGCAGGCCAGGTAGGCACCGAGGCCGACGCCCATGACGTCGTCCGCCTTGAAGCCGGCGTTCTCCAGCGCGGTGACGCCTCCCTGGACGTTCTCGTCGTTGCACCCCCACACGATCCAGTGCTTGACGTCGGGGTTGGCGGTGACGGTGGCCGCGATCTTGTCCTGGGCGCCGGTCGGGGTGTTGTCCGTGGGTACGTCGATGTTCTTCACGTCCGCACCCGCACCGTCCTTGAACGCCTTCTTGGCGGCGTCCACCCGGTCGGTGCAGACGGTGACGTCCTGCTTCCAGGCGGATATGGTCCGGGTCTCGGCGGGGTTCCAGCCGGCCTTCTTGAACCCTTCGGCGGCGCGCTTGCCGACCTCGCCGCCCATCTGGGCGCCGCTGAACCCGATCCGCGGCACCAGCGCGTCGCGATCGCACGCGGACGGGTCGGGGCCGGTGGTGCAGATCTGGTCGTCGGAGGTGAGCAGTGCGGTCTTGCCGTCCTTGGCGGTCTGGACGAGCTGCGGCCCGACCGCAGGATCCGGGACGACGACGATCAGGCCGTTGGTCTTCTGGGCGATCGCGGACTGCACCTCACTGATCGTCTTGTTGGCGTCGCTGCCCAGGTTGACCACCTTGAGTTCGATGCCCAGCTCCTCGGCCTTCGCCTTGGCCCCCGCGGCCTCACCGACGAAGTACTCCTGGTCGCCCTGCTTCTGCAGATACGTCAGAGAGATCTTGCCGTCGACCTTTCCAACGCCGTCGCCGTCCGGCTTCGTGGCCTCCTGACCGCTGGAACACGCACTGAGCGTGAGGGTCGCGACCACGCCGAGGGCGGCGACTGCGACACCTCGGCGGCTGCGTTGTGTGGACATGACATGTCTCCTTGCGAAGGTGGTTGGGGGCGCGGCGGTGTACGCACGACACCAGGTCGTCGAATCAACCAGAACCAAACAGGTCTCGCGTGATCGTGCACGGGCTACAGAACCTGGGGGATTGGGGAGATTCCCCTCTCGACAGGGACTTCTTGCCGCTCGTCGAGATTGAACTGCGGACATGATTGAACATGTCAGATCAAGAGTCAACAGCCGTGGCGTAGTCGAGATCTGGGAGCGTCTGCTGTCGGGCTGTCGGAGGAATCCGGTGTCCCGTACCCCTTGCCAGTTCTTTTCTTGATGCGTAAAAGTATCTCCAGCCAAACTCTTGGTGACAGTGAGTCAATCTGTTGGGGAGACATGACGTGAGCGCGATGACGGCCCTGGTCCCGGACCAGACAGGAGCCGAGATCTTCGCCCAGGTGCTCACAGCGGGCCCGATCTCCAGAACGGTCATCGCACAGCGCCTCGGGCTGTCACCCTCCACGGTGACCCGGCTGCTCGCGCCGATGATCGAGGACGGCTACCTGAGCGAGACCGGACAGAAGAGCGCGACGGGTCTGGGCCGCCCCCAACGCCTGTTGCAGGTCAACACCGACCAGTGCCTGGTGGTCGGGATCCAAATCGCGCGCACTCATGTCGCGGCCGTGCTCACCGACCTCGGTGCCCGTCCGCTGTGCCGCCTGGAGCACATGCTCGATTCCCTGGAGCCCGCTCACGTGCTTTCGGTGGCGGCGGAGTTGACAGCCCGGCTCATCGCACAGGCACCGAGTGCCGACGCCAGGGTGCTGGGCGTCGGGGTCGGTGTGGGCGGCCATGTCGACGCGGCGAGCGGGGTGTGCCGTTCGGCGGTGCGACTGGGCTGGACGGACGTCGCTGTCGCCGCTCCGCTGAGCGCCGCCACCGGACTGCCGGTGGTGGTGAACAACGACGTCAACGCTCTGGGCATCGCCGAACGTTGGTTCGGCGAGGGCCGGGATGTCGATTCGTTCGCCGTGATCTCGGTCGGTCGCGGCATCGGCGCTGCGCTGATGTTCGCCGGAGTTCTCCACTCGGGTGCCGGTGGAATGGCTGCCGAGTTCGGACATCTGCCGATCGAGCCGAACGGTCCGGACTGCGCCTGTGGCAACCGCGGCTGCGTGGAGGCACTGGCCTGCTCCGACGCGGTGTTGCGGATGTTCCGCGAGGCCGGTGGCCGGCCCGAAGCCGACTACGACGCTGTCACGGAGCTCGCGCGGTCAGGGCCGGAAGCCGAACGACGAGCCGCGCTCGATGCGTTCGCCGTGGCCGGCGACGCGCTCGGACGGGGGCTGGCATGCCTGTGCAACCTGCTCAACCCGGGACTGATCGTGATCGCGGGGGAAGGCGTGGTGGCCTATGAGCACTTCGGGCCCGCCATGACCGCCGCGTTGGAGCGCCACGCCGTCTCGACCGCGGCACGCGACTGCGCGATCAAGATCGACGAGGACAGCGAGACGTTGTGGGCACGAGGTGCCGCCTGTCTGGTCATCAAGGAGAGCCTCCGGGCCCGGCTGTCCTGAAGCGCTCCGAGTGCTCGGCCGGTCTCAGTTTGTTGGTCGAACCATGCCCCACCCCTTCCTGAATCCGCAGGGCGAGGCCGCGGGTTGACGAAGCATGCAACCACCCGTCCCGTCATCACGACCGTCTCATGAGGAAGTCATGCGTACATTCACCTCCAGATCCGCCGCCGGTGCGGCAGCCCTCTCCTTTGCCCTGCTGCTGACCGGATGTTCCGGCTCCGGTGACTCCGGCGGTTCGTCGAAGGCCGGCCCGGTGTCGATGGAGTTCTGGGGTTGGGCCCCGGGCTACGACAAGATCACCGCCCAGTGGAACGCCGCCCACCCGGACATCAAGGTGACGTTCAAGCAGATCCCGTCCGGTGCCAAGGGCGGCTATGACCAGATGACCAACGCGATCACGGCGGGCAAGGCCCCGTGTCTGGCGCAGGTCACCTACAACGACATCCCGTCGATGCTGGTCAAGAAAGCGCTGATGGACATCACCCCGTACGCCTCCGGCGACACCGGCAAGTACCTGGACTGGACCGTCGAGGCGTCCTCGGCCGGCGGCAAGATGTACGGCGTCCCCGTCGACACCGGGCCGATGGCCCTGTACTACCGGACCGACCTGTTCAAGAAGTTCGGCATTGCCAAGCCTCCCGCGACGTGGGACGAGTACGCCGCAGACGCCGCCGCGGTCCACGCGGCCGACCCGAAGGTCGCCTTCGGCACCGCGCCCCAGGACGCCTACGACATGGCCGCCCTGACCTGGCAGACGGGCAAGTCCTGGTTCGGCACGCAGAAGGGCTCGTGGCAGGTCTCCATCGACAACCCGGGCACGCAGCAGGTCGCCACGTACTGGCAGAACCTGAAGGACAAGAAGTTGGTGATGAACAACGGCAACGCCTGGGACCCGAACTTCGACAAGGCGTCGGAGGCCGGCAAGGTCATGACCTTCGTCAACGCCGCCTGGGCTGTCCCGGGTATCAAGGGGGACCTCAAGGACCTCGCCGGCAAGTGGGCCGTGGCCCCGATGCCGACCTGGACCGCAGGCGACCGGACCAGCGCGAACTCCGGCGGTTCCGCCACCTCTGTCCTGACCGGCTGCAAGACGCCCAAGCAGGCCGCGCAGTTCGCCGCGTTCCTGTCCAGCGACCCGGACGCGGTCAGCACCGGCATCAAGGTCGGCGGCCTGTACCCGGCGGCGAAGGCCGGTCTGGACAACCCGCTGCTGTCCCAGGGCGACCCCTACTTCGGCGGACAGAAGATCTACGACGTCTTCAAGCAGTCCGCGGCGAACATCCCCACCACCTGGGTCGTCGGGCCGACGTTCGGGCAGGTCGAGGCGGACTACTCGGACGCGATCGGCAAGGGGGACTACACCCAGGCCACTGCCACGGTTCAGCAGAAGACGGTCGAGAAGATCAAGAGCCTGGGGCTCTCCGTGACCGGCGGCTGATGTCGAGGGGACGTCAGGTCACCCGAGGATTCCCGCGGTGCCGCTCGAGGGTGCGGCGCCGCGGGGCCCCATCCATACCGCAAGCGCGCGAGGAACGAACACGATGAGCACCCAGACAGCATCACCGCCCGCACCGGCGCCTGCGCGCGTGGTGGCAGGGCCGAGCCGCCACCACCGCCGCCGAACCGCGCTGAACGCCGCCGGGTTCCTGGTTCCGTTCGGCGTCCTGTTCACCGCCATGATGCTCGCACCGATCGGCTACGCGGTCTATCAGAGCTTCTACCAGGTCCAACGCCAGGGCCTGTTCGGCGGTGCGCAGACCAAGCGGTTCGCGGGCTTCGACAACTTCTCCAGTGCCCTCCACGACAGCGACTTCATAGCCTCGCTCGGCCGGGTGGTGCTGC
This sequence comes from Streptomyces sp. NPDC057565, assembly GCF_042801455.1. Classification (NCBI taxonomy): domain Bacteria; kingdom Bacillati; phylum Actinomycetota; class Actinomycetes; order Kitasatosporales; family Streptomycetaceae; genus Streptomyces; species Streptomyces sp. NPDC057565. The sequence goes on from NZ_JBHVFU010000035.1 coordinate 54,578, forward strand.
TCGGTGCCTTCCAGGTGCCGGTGATGCTCGGGCTGGCCCTGGTCCTCGCGCTGCTGCTGGACTCGCGTTCGGCCCGATTCAGGAAGACCTTCCGGCTGACCTTCTTCCTGCCCTACGCGCTGCCCGGTGCGATCGCTGCGGTGATGTGGTCGTTCCTGCTGGTCAAGGACCTCTCGCCGTTCACCGGGCCGCTGGCGGCGATCGGCATCCACACCGACTTCCTGTCGGCCGGCTGGATCCCGGTGTCGATCGGCAACATGATCACCTGGGGTTGGACCGGTTACAACATGCTGATCATCTACTCGGCGCTGCAGGCCGTGCCCGGCGACGTGATCGAGGCCGCGACCCTCGACAACTGCACCGGCTGGCGCCTGGCCTGGTACGTCAAGATCCCGATGGTGCGGCCCGCCCTGGTCCTTACGACGGTGTTCTCCATCATCGGCACCGCCCAGCTCTACACCGAGCCGGCCGTGCTCGCCGCCGCGCGGATACCCGGCGCCTCCAACAAGTTCAGTCCGATCATGAACACCACGCTCACCGCCTCCCAGGCGGACCCGAACCTGGCCGCCGCCGAATCGGTTCTGCTGGCCCTCGTGACGCTGGTCCTCTCCTTCGGGTTCCTGAAGTTCACTCAGCGAAGGACAGCCGACGCATGACCACCACCCGCAGTCCACTCACCGAACGCCTGGCCGTCAACGCTCTGCTCGGCCTGATGGCTCTCTACACCCTCATCCCGCTGTGGTGGCTGTTCGTCTCGGCGACCAAGGGCGAGGGATACCTCCACCAGGGCAGCCCGCTGTGGTTCTCGCACTTCGACCTGGGCGGCAACCTCAGCCGCGTCTTCTCCTTCCAGGACGGGGTCTTCTCCTCCTGGCTGGCCAACAGCGCGCTGTACAGCCTGGTCGGCGCGGCGGTCAGCACCCTGCTGTCGGTCATGGCCGGGTTCGCCCTGGCCAAGTACCGGTTCCGCGGCCGCGAGGCGATCTTCAACGTGATCCTGGCCTCGGTGCTGATCCCGGCGCCGATGTTCGCCCTGCCACTGTTCCTGCTGCTGGCCGAGCTGCGGCTCACCGACACATACTGGGCCGTCCTGCTCCCCAGCTTCGTCAGCCCCTTCGGCGTCTACCTCTCGCGCATCTACGCGTCGGCGTCCGTCCCCGACGAGCTGCTGGAGGCGGCGCGCATCGACGGCGCCGGTGAGCGGCGGACCTTCTTCCGCATCGCGCTGCCGGTCATGGCCCCGGCCCTGGTGACGATCTTCCTGTTCCAGTTCGTCAGCGTCTGGAACAACTACCTGCTGCCCGCGCTCATGATCAACGACGCCTCCAAGCTGCCGGTCACCGTCGGCCTGGTCCAGTGGCGCTCGGAGTTCGCCAACGGCGTCCCACCGATGCTCCCCATCACGGGGGCGTTCGTCTCGCTGGTCCCGTTGCTCGTCGCCTTCCTCGCACTGCAGCGCTTCTGGCGCAGTGGTCTCACCGCGGGCGCCGTCAAGTAACCCCACACCTCAGAAGGAACGAGCCGGTCCGATCGTCGGAGCCGACTCCGACCGCTCGGCCGACGCCCAGGACAGTGCCATCACCAACGGCCCCGCGGGAGATCCGGAGCCGTACGGGCGGCGTCGGCCGGCAGCAGAGCCACCCGCGACGACCCGCTGACACCCCTGTGATCGAACGGCGCGGGGCACCACCACCCCAGGCGGTGCCCCGCGCCCGCATACCGACGAAGACAACCGAAAGCAGCGACGCATGAGCACACGACCCGCCCTGACCCTTGACAGCCACCGCTTCCTGCGCGGCGGCCACGAGCACCGCGTGGTCTCCGCCGCCGTGCACTACTTCCGCATCCACCCCGAACTGTGGCGCGACCGGCTGCAGCGGCTGCGCGCCATGGGCTGCAACACCGTCGAGCTCTACATCGCCTGGAACTTCCACCAACCCACCCCCGGGCCGGCCCGCTTCGACGGTTGGCACGACGTCGCGGCCTTCATCCGCGAGGCCGACTCGCTCGGCCTCGATGTGATCGCCCGCCCCGGCCCGTACATCTGCGCCGAATGGGACCTGGGCGGGCTCCCGGCCTGGCTGCTCGCCGACGAGTCCCTGCGCCTGCGCACCGCCGACCCCGCCTACCTGGCTGCCGTGGATCAGTGGTTCGACCAGCTGATCCCTGTCCTCGCCGAACTCCAGACCTCGCGCGGCGGCCCGATCGTCGCCGTCCAGGTCGAGAACGAGTACGGCAGCTACGGCAACGACAAGGCCTATCTGGAGCACCTGAAGGACGGCCTCGTCGCGCGGGGCATCGACTGTCTGCTTTTCACGTCCGACGGCCCCGAACCCCGCATGCTTGCCGGCGGCACCCTCCCGGGTGTGCTGGCCACCGCCAACTTCGGCTCGCGCCCTGGCGAGGCCTTCACCACCCTCGCCACGTTCCAGCCGGACGCCCCGCTGGTCTGCATGGAGTTCTGGAACGGCTGGTTCGACCACTACGGCGGCCCCCACCACGTCCGGGACACCACCGACGCCGCCGAGGCACTCGACGGGATCCTCGCCGCCGGTGGATCGGTCAACATCTACATGGGCCACGGCGGTACCAACTTCGGCTGGTGGGCCGGGGCCAACCACACCGGCAAGACCCTCGCCGACCCCGGCTACCTGTCCACGATCACCAGCTACGACTACGACGCGCCGATCGGCGAGGCCGGCGAACTCACCGAGAAGTTCCATGCCTTCCGCGAGGTCATCGGCCGCCATGTGCCGCTGCCGGACACCGAACTGCCCGCCCAGCCGCGGCGGGTCGACCCGCGGACCGTCCCCGCCACCCGCGTCGCGTCCCTGCGGGGCAGCCTGGACCTGCTCTCCGCCGCGCTGCGGCGCCCGGCCCCCGAACCGATCGAGAAGCTCGGCCATCACTGCGGGCTCGTCCACTACCGGAACCACATTACGGGACCCGGCGGTCCCGCCACGCTGACCGTCGACGGCATCCGGGACCTGGCGCAGATCTTCCTCGACGGGCACCTGGTCGGCGTGCTCGAACGCGACGACCCGTCCCCGACCATCGAGCTGTCCGTCCCCGAAGGCGGCGCGGAGCTGGAGATCCTCGTCGAGCCCTTCGGCCGGGTCAACTACGGCCTTCACCTGGCCGACCGCAAGGGCCTGGTGGCAGGCGTGCGCCTGGACCACCAGCACCTGTTCGACTGGGACATCCGTGTGCTCCCCCTCGACGACCTGACGGCCCTGACCACCACCGCTGCCGCCGAAACCGACGACGGCCCCGCCTTCCACCGCGCCGTCGTCGACCTGCCCGAGGCCGCCGACGCATTCCTTTCCGTCCCTGGCAGCCACCGCACCCTGGTCTGGCTCAACGGCTTCCTCCTCGGCCGCCTGCGCACAGAGAAGGGGCCGCAGCGCACCCTCTACGCCCCGGCGCCCCTGTGGCGTGCGGGTGCCAACGAGATCCTGGTACTGGACCTTGCCGCAGCCGCCACACCACTCACCGTGGAACTGCGGGCAGAGCCTGACCTCGGGCCGATCGCGGCAGCCCCCCAGTACTGACCGCGAGTAACACCGACCCCCTTGCCTGCCTCGAACGGAGCATGCTTCCGGCCTGGCCGAGCGGCCCCGCGACCTTCGGTACGCCCGGATCTCGCTCCGGCTGTAGCAGTCCATGCAGGAGTGGGGCTGCTCCAGCCAGGGCGCGGCGCTTGCTGGGCCAGGCCAGCCCGCCTGGGGCGGGTCAGGCATCGCGCTCGGGATCCGGCGAGAACGGCATCGACGGCCCGGCCACCGGCCCCGAGGCCGGGGCGAAGGGCGTCGTTAGGCCCGACCGATTTCCGGGGACCGAGTGCCAGCACTCGATGCCAGCGGCACGTGGTCCGGGGCGCGGCTCGGCCGCGACGTCGTCCTGCTGTATCTGAGCCCGCCGACCGATTCCCCGGCGGCCCGCCCCGAACGGTGGCCGGCCGGATTCGCCTCCGTCACGGCGGGCCCCGACGCGAGCGTCGAGGCCGAGATCGCCCTGCCCGAGCGCGCCTTCCAGGTCTGAGACACCGCCCTCGGCACATGGATGACGCTCCTTGGCCACCACCTCGCCCGTGCCGCACACGACGCGCTCACGCCCACGCTCTTCGTCGAGCTGGACACCACCGGCTGACTGCCCCCACCGACCGCTGGGGGACCCGGCCTGACACCGGTCCGTCAGCACCCACCCGCGTCACGCCGCATTCGGCGCCGTGGCCAGGTTCTGCTTCACCTGCCGGCTGGTGTCGTCGGCGAGGATTTCGGGCAGGCCCTGCTCGATGCCGGCCAGGGCCTGAGCCGCGACATCGGCGGGGTCGGCCTTCTGGTCGGCGGAAACGCCCGAGGCCATGTCGGTGTCCATGTATCCGACGTGCAGCGCGGAGACCGTGATGCCGCGCGGGGCCAGTTCCTCGCGGACCGCATCGGTCTGGGCCCACGCGGCGGCCTTGGACGCGGCGTAGGAGCCGAGCCCGGCTGGGTGCAGCCAGGACAGGACGGACAGGACGTTGAGAACGGCGCCGCCGCCGTTGGCCTCGATGACCGGGGCGAAGGCCCGGGTCGTGGCGAGCGGGCCGAAGAAGTTCGTCTCCATCTCCCGCCGGACAGCGTCCAGGTCACCGGTGATCAGCGTGGCGGCGGTGGAGATACCGGCGTTGTTCACCAGCAGCGTCGCGTCGGACGCGATGCGGGCTGCGGCCCGGACGGACTCCTGGTCGGTCACGTCCAGGGCGAGCGGGACGGCGCCCGGCACATCGACGGTCTCGGGTCGGCGCGCCGCCGCGTACACCTTCGCTCCACGCTCCACGAGCTGGGCGGCCAGGTGACGCCCCAGTCCCCGGTTGGCGCCGGAGACCACTACGACCGCGTCCTTGAGTTCCATGCTTGCTCCCCATATCTACGAGCGGTCCGGACGACCGGACGCGATTTTTAGATTACGTTCACAATCTAAAAATCCACTATAGGATAGATGTCGACCGACATTCAAATGGGGAGGTGGCTGATGGGCCGCGTATCGCAAGCTCAGGCACGGGAGAACCGCCAGCGGATCGTGGACACCGCCTCCCGGCTGTTCCGCGAGCAGGGCACGCACGTCAGCGTGGCCGACCTCATGAAGGCGGCCGGCCTGACCCATGGCGGCTTCTACAAGCAGTTCGCCTCCAAGGAGGCGCTCATCGACGAAGCCACGACCCATGCCTTCGGTGAACTCGCCGAACGTCGGACGGTCGAGCGCGGGCTCCGTACGGGGCAGGGGGCCGCCCGGCAGGCGTTCATCGACACCTACCTCTCCGTCGAGCACCGCGACAACGCGGCGGACGGCTGCCCGGTCGCCGGGCTTGCGGTGGACATGGCACGCGGAAGCGGCGACCGTGAGGCCCACCGGGTCTATGCCGAGGGAGTCAGCGACTTCGCCGAGTGGCTCGACGCCGACGACGATGACGGCATCTCGCGGCTGTGCACGATGATTGGGGCACTCGTCCTGGCCCGGGCCACCAAGGGTTCCCCGCTGTCCGAGGAGATCCTCGCCTCAGCGCGCGCGGCCTTGACGGTCGGGGAGTGACCGGGGCGGGGCGCTCCTGGCCTTCGCTTCGTAGCGGGCGCGAGCGCGGCGGTCAGTGCGGAAACGTCATGACCGGGGCCGGGCTGCCGGACCGGGCCTGGCGCTGACATCGGAGGAAGACAGGCACCCGGGACGACGAGGCGCTGGTCCGCTGCGGTCAGCTGCCAAGATCACCTGACGATGCGACAGCCGGTGTAGTTGCGTTGTCCGACGGATCAAGGGGGAACGGGGAATGCAGTTGAGGTCTGGCATTGGTTCGAAGGTGGCGGTCCTTGTGGCGCTCGCGGCCTTGGTCATCGCTTGTGGAGACGGCGCGGACAGGGTGGGTGCGGAGAAGCCGACGACTGCGGCCGACACGGGTGTGGGTGCAGGCACTTCAGGCAAGCCCGCAGCCGGCACGGTGGACTTCGCCACCGTCCTCAACACCGAGCAGAAGATTCAGTCGGCGCTGCCCGAACCGGCACAGATGCACGAGTGGACTCCGAAGACCGGCTGTGCGCACGTCGAGGAGCAGCCCAAGTCCCCGTCGGAGTGCGGCCCGGAGACGGACTGGGACTGCGGCGTCATCGCGACCGGCACAGCGTCGTTCGAGGCATTCGGCGAGACCGTGATCTTCAGCATCAGGGCTTACGCCGACCAGAAGGCCACCCAAGACGCATGCCGCAAGGAGGCGGCATCGTCCGCCAAGTACACCAAGGCGAACGTGCCTCCCGTCGACGGCGTCACCAGCCACGCGTACTACCGCAACGCCGGCAACCTCGACGGCCTCGACCTCATCATGTGCACAGGCACGGTCATGGCAAAGATCAGGCTGGAAGGGTCGGGCAGCAACCTGGACCCGGCCTCCGCCCACACCATGGCCCAGGGGGTCTTCCTGCCCCGTATCCAGAAGGCCGCCGCAGCCTCCTGAACCACGCTGGGGGTGCACCAGGGGATGGCTGGCCGTCGTCACCTTGCTACTGAAGCTTCCCCTTGATGTTGGACACCTGCCACGCGCGACGGAAGATGGGGCCTCCAGGACGTTCAGGCATGCGAGTCGAGCCTCGTGAGGTCGTCCAGGTCGACGACCGTGAAGTCCTGCATGCAGCGGACGAGCTGTGAAGCCAGGAACCACCGCAGCTCTGACGTTCGGTACGGAATGGGCGTGTCGTCCCCGGGCAGTGCCCTGATCCCCTGGGTGGTCCACTGGTAGGGCGTGCCGATGACCCCGTAGAGGGGGGCGCTGCGCACCATCAGGGCGGTGTAGCCCTTCTGAAGGTGCGGGCACTGCTCAACTGCGAGGCGCAGGTGCGCAAGGCAAACCGGGGGCTGCGCGGTGCGGAGGATGTCCCCAGGGCGCGGAACGCCCTCGGTGGCGTGCACCAGGAAGGGGTGCCCCTGCGGTGTTCTGGTAGGACCTGCGCAGATCTGACAGTGGAGTCGTGTCATCGTCTCGCGCTGCCTGGCGGGGTGGACCAGCCGCCATTGCGGCCGCCCGGACGGCAACCCACCCGGGCCGATTAACTGCGAGCACCGGCCCCACAGCACACCCCGCGGATCGCGGTCCCCCTGGCTCTCGTCCCAGTAGCCAAGGGCTGACCTGCCGGCGCGGTCAAAGGTCGCGCGCAGGGCCAGGCTCGATTCGGGTTCCTCGCCTTCGCGGGCCGTGATGTACGGGACGAGGCAGCTTGCCGTGCTCATGTGGCTGCTCCTGCCAGTGCGGCGGGGCGGTGCGGGGGAATGATCTGGCCGTCGGGCAGCAATTCACCAGTGTCGTCAAAGGCTAATACGCCGTTGCAAAGCAGGGCCCAGCCCAAGACGTCGTCTCGTGCCACGGTCTTGGCCGCCTCGCGGTCCGATGCCTCTGCGGTGGGGCAGGGAGTCTTGTGCTGGCACATGTGCGTCGCATTCCTCTCGGACGTGCTGCGGTGGGGGCCCTCTTCGGCTGAACCTACGAACCGCGGTGGAGCGGAGTTGGATCGCCGGGGAGGGAGTTTCGGGGAGGAACTGTTGGGCAGGCCGGTCGCCCTCGATTGGAGTGAGAGAGGGCGACCGGGGCTCACACCCGTGATCGGCGGGGGAGTGTGAGCCGGTCCTCCGTGCTGTCCGCCGATCGGCGCCCGCCGGTGCAGGGCGGGGCGATCGAGGCGGAAGGGGAGGACCCCGATGGAAGGTCGCCTCCACGGAGCGACAACACAGCTGCGTGGAGACGACCGGTTCGAGGCATCATGCGACGTCTTTGATGTACCGAGCCGCGATCAGCTTTTCGGCGAGGTCGGAGGTCACGAAAGCCATGCGTCGGGCCATCCCGACGGCCTGCTGATGGTTGGCTGGCAGGCGCGCATCCTGCATGGGGCGTCCTCGCTCGATGAGCTGCGTCATTTCATCGGTGGGCGGGAACTTGGGGTCGGCTACCGCGATTGCGCTGAGCCGTGTGAGATGGGTACGCAAGCGTTCGACAAGCGCCGGGGTCGCGGCCTCGGACGGCGGCTGGTTTCCGATCGTCGTGTCCAGGTCGTCGAAGATCGCCTCGACGTCGAGCGGAGACCACGCAGTGATCCGCTTCAGGACATGCCTCAAGTCGTCCGGGTCGAGCGGAGGCGTCCACTTCGGGACGTTGGGCGTAGGAGAGACGACGCGCTTCTCCCGAACCGGAGCGGTGAGAGAGATCGTCATGCTGGCACCAGCCCTGGCCGCATGGTGGCGCGCACGGTCTTGCCTTGACCGTTGGCGGAAAAGTAGGTGACGGAGGCGCCGAGCCGCTTGGCTCCCCACAGACCGCGCCCCAGCTCTCCGGCAACGGCCCTGTCGAAGTCTGGGAAGGCCGGGTCCGGGTCCGTGACGTCGATGAGGAGTTCGCCGGCCGCGGTGATGCGCAACCAGACGTCGGGGCCCTGCGCGGCCTCCCCGGGCGTGAGGGCGTGCTTCATCGCGTTGTTCACCAGGATGTACAACACATCGATCGCGGCGTGCTGGCTACCGGGCCAGCTCAGCATCGTGAGCAGCGTCCGGCCCTGAATGCGGGCGATCTTCAGTGCACTGGGGTCGGGTGGGAGTAACAGACGCTTCTCGCGCGAGACGAGCGGCGGCGCCGCGGCAGGTTCCATCGTGATGGGTCCTTCGGTCAGGGAGAGGGAGCACGAGGCCGCCGTGCCGTCGGGACTGAAATCCCACGCATCGGTCATGGAGTTGACGAGGAGGAGGCCCCGGCCTCGGACGATGCGGCGAAGGCGGCTCGGCCAGGCAGTATCCGTCTCGGTAAGGCCATCGGAGAGTGGACCGGGGCACCACTCGATGGACACGTTGTGGGCGGCGGGGGCCTGCACTACGGCTGTCATCGTCATCGCGTCCTTGGATGGCCAGGGGACATCGGGTACTGCGGCGAGGTTCCGAGAAGAGGTAACCGCGCCGCTACACAGCGCTGACAGGTAATTACGGCTTTCCGCTCAGCGCGGCCGACCGGAAATTTTTACCTTGTGCCTTCGCTGGGCGCTCTGGAGCTCTACCGTGCATGCATGACGGGGAATCCCCACTTGGCGGCGCGCATTGAACGTGCTGGGCTGAAACAAGACGAGTTAGCGAACCGTCTGAACCAGCGAATCGAAGCCCTGACCGGGCAGGTCGGAAAGCTGACTGACCGTCATGTCCGGAACTGGGTAACTGGAAAAACCCGATGGCCACAGGCAAGACAGCGGGTCGTACTCGAAGAAGAATTCGGAGTCACCGCGGAGGAGCTGGGCTTCATCCCTCCTGCCGGGCGAACACGAGCACCTTCGGAGGACCCTTTGCGGCGACGCACCTTCACCACGGCTACCGCATCCCTGGCAGCGGCCGCCCTGCTGCCAGCCGCACCGTCAAACGGCTCCCGGCGGGTGGGCATGACCGACGCCGACCGCCTTGAGCGCAACTTTGTGGAACTCGTACAGGCTGACAACGAATCGGGCATAAACGTGAAGCTTGAGACTCGCGCTCTTGCCCACGCTCAGCACGCACTTGACCTGCAAGCCGTCGGCCACGCAGCCACCCGCGTACGTCAGCGGCTGTACTACCTCGCTGCCGCGTTCACCGGCACCGCCCTCTGGGCGGCTGTCGACTCGCAGGAAGCTCAGCGTGCGAGTGGCCATCTGAATCAGGCGATGAAGCTGGCAGGTATGGCCGGGAGCAGCGAGATGCAGATGCGCTTGTGGGGCCATGCCGCGCTTCTGTCCTACCAACAACGCCGCCTACCCGACGCCCTGGCCGCGGCCGAGGCCGGGACCAGGCAGCACATCTGTCGGCAGGACCCCCTCTTCCGCTCTCTCGCCAGCGCTCGCCTGGCGGGCATTCAATCCGCACTCGGTGACCCCACGCCGGCCCTGCGCAGCTTGGAGGTCGCCGAGAAGGCCTACGAGCGAGCGGACCGGGAAGAGGAACGTGCTCCCTGGATGGCGTTTTTTGACCGAGCAGAACTCGATGGCCTGTCCGCCCTGGTTTTCGGTCGGCTGGGGAAACACGCAGAGAGCGAGGCCCACCTACACCGCACTCTGGCGCGGCTACGCCCGGAGTACCACCGAAACCGCACCTACTACGGGTTGAATCTCGCTCTCAGCCAGCTGGCCCAGGGCGAGCTCGAGCAGGCCTACACGACAGTGCTTCCCCACCTGCCTGCACCGGGCAATCGGATGACTGGGCGAACAGGCGATCTTCTGGAACAGTTTGGCCGAGGGCTGACCCGCACAGCCCCCGAATCCCGCATCGCGGTCGAGTGGGCCGACCGCCACGCCGAAGGAGAAAGACACCCGTGACGGTCGACGTAGTGCACTACACCGCCGAGGACCTGCCCAACATCCGGCAGCACATCCTTGATACTCACGTGGAAGTGCGCCAACGCGACTTCGGGCTCACAGGCCCCTTTTACGACGTGGACCGCTTCGACGAGCGGCTGTCCGCATACGCATCCCGGCCCGGTTGGACGGCAGTGTTGGGGTACGAAGATGGCGACGTCGTCGGGTTCTGCTTCGGCACGTCCCTGGCGCCGGACACCAAGTGGTGGGGCAGCATGCTCACGCCCCTGCCTGCCGCCTTGATGGCCGAAAACGGGAAGCGCACCGTCGCGCTGAACGAAATCGTGGTGCGCAAGGCGTGGCGGGGTCGGAGCGTCGCGTGGCAACTGCATGAGGCGTGGCTGACTCACCGGACTGAGGAGCGTGTGACGCTGCTCGTCAACCCCCTCAATGGGGACGGTGCTGTCCAAGCTGTCTATGAGGCGTGGGGCTACCGCAAGTTGGGCGACCAGCAGCCGTTTGCCGACTCGCCAGTGTTCTCGGTCATGCTGCGCGCGGTTGCTCCGGCTGAGAACTAGGCGATACGCACCCTCGTCCTTTGCCTGCGGAGCGTGCACGGGCACCTTGCCCAAAGGGTCATGCTGGGCGTCCTAGGCCGGCACGTACACCGGCCGGTCGAGGTGGGCCAGACCCGTACAGATTCCGTCCCTGGTCGCGCAGGCCCCGACGTCTTGGCGTCGGGGCCTGCGGCGCGTGCACGAGATGAGTAGCGTGCGGCCATGCGCTTTCACTGGGGGCTGGATCGAGCCTGTGATGCCGGTGCCGTATGTGCCGACCCTCGGCCCCGTCCATCCTGATGACCCGGTTCCCGACCTCTTCGCGGCCGTTGTTGAGACTGCTGGCACCGGCCGTTTCCTCCCGTACGACAAATGATTGGCCGGCTGCCGCGGCATTGGCCAGCGGCGCGCCAGGCTGTGCTGCGCCGGTACGACTTTCCCCTCGGCCGGGTGACAACACAGCGGTTCGGCGCAGGCCGGGGGTTCGCAGTCGGTACTAAAGCTGCATGATCACCAAGACTGTGCGGGGCTTCGCTGCCGCTGCACTCACTGTCCTGCCGTTGCTCGCCGCCACTCCGGCCCACGCCCGCGCCGACGTGCTAACGCTCGCGGACGGGAATCAGTAGCTGCCGCTCGCCGCCGAGTCCCGTGACGGCTACGAGCGCACCAGCTTCAAGCACTGTCTCGCTGCACCTGGCCTCGGATCATGCCTCGGCGGCGGTCGCCTGGCGGCTGTTCCTGCCTGAGACCTGGGCGCCCGGGTCTGCGAAGGCCGACCCGGACAAGATCGTCCGCCGCACCGCGTGCCAGATGCCCGACGATATCGGGCATGTGGAGAAGCGGCAGCTCGGTCTCGACATGCTGGATGAGACCCGCTCGTGGGGGATCGACGTGCCGCTGGCCATCGCGGACGCCGGATACGGCGACGCGGCGGCGTTCCGCCTCGATCTGCAGGACCGCGGCCTCAACTACGGCGTGGTCATCTCCACCACGTTGTCGGCTCAGCCCGGCGAAGCCGTGCCGGTGACCAAGCCATACAGCAGGAACGGACGTCCGCCCGAGCGGGAGCGGTCATGACGCCATCTGGAACGTCCCGATGCAAGCAGTGTTGCTGTCCACTACGACGTGGCTCTGAACGTACGGTCGATGGGTTCCGGTTGGTGATCAAAGTGAAGGAATTGGACAAAGGGAGTTCCACCGTTGGGGAACTCCGGGAAGCCGGAACGCACAAGTGCACAAGTTCGGCTGACGGGGTGACAGGGAATGGGGGCGGCCGGTGGCGTGGCTGACGAGGATCACGGCGGACGAGCAGGTCGAGTACCGGCTGCGGGAGCAGGCCGGGTGCTCGGTGGTGGAGGCGCCAGCCGCCGAGACCGTCGTGCTGGAGGGGGCCGGGGGCGAGGGGGTCGACCACCGGCTGCGGACCGAGGGCGACGCCGTGCTCGTGTGGATTGGCACGGGCCTGTCGACCGTCGGTCTGGTCGATGGGGCGGTGCTGGACGAGGAGGGCAAGGGCGCCGCCCGCCGGTTGATGAACGGGTGTCACCCGGCGACTGGGGCCCGGCTGATCCGCTCGCGCACGTCAGCCCGCGCGCACGAGAAAGCGAAGTTGACCACCGCCCGGTTGACCGAGGTGATCGAGGCAGCGGCCGCGAAGCGGGATGTGGAGCCCGCCGACCTGCTGGAGGGCAAGCCCAAGCAGCAGAAGGTCCTTGCCACCCAGCAGCGGATGGTGCACCGGCTCGGTGAGATGCACCGGATACAGGTCGGCACCCTCCACAAGCTGGCCCGGGCCGTCGGCATCGACCTTGCCGACGTCTACGGCGAGAGCGAGCTGGCGGAGGCGTGGGCGCACAAGGATGTGCGGGTCGATGACCGGGTCCGCGGCTGGGACCTGGTCCTGGATCTCCCCAAGTCCGACAGCGTGCTGCAGGGCTTAATGGGCAGCCTGGACGAACGGGAGCTGCGCGGCCTGGTCCACCAGGCCAAGCGGGACATGTTTGCCCAGCTCGAATCGTGGGTCGGGTACGCGGTCGGCAGCGAGTACGGGCAGCCGGTGAGGATCGCGACCGGCGGGTTGATGGCCTGGTCGGTTGAGCACCAGGCGGCCCGGCCGATGGGCGACGGACAGCCCGGTGACCCGCACCTGCACCTGCACGTCACGATCCCCAATATGGCGTTGTGCCAGGACGGGCAGTGGCGGTCGATCGCGAACTCCGGGCAGGACCTGCACCGGCACGCCTCCGCTCTGGACGCGTTCTTCAAGGCACGGGTGCGTGCGCTGATGTACGAGCGGTTCGGGGTACGGCGTGAGCGGAATGAGCGGACCGGCGCCTGGGAGATCGTCGGGATCCCCGAGCACGTGCGCGATGAGTTCTCGCGCCGGGCCGCCCTGGTCGACGCGACGGCTGGCGCCGGCGCCAGCCGGGAGGAGAAAGCCGTGGTTTCGCTGCAGACCAGGCGAGCCAAGCACGCGGTCGACGCCACGACGATGCGGGACAGTTGGCGTCAGCGGGCCGAGGACCTCGGTGTCGATGTCGACGCGATGGTCTCGGCCGCGGCGCCTGGACCGCCCGGACCGGACGGCGGCACGGGCCTCGACGGCCCCGGCAACGGCCCCCGGACCCCGCCGCCCTCCGACCTCGCCGCGATCGTGTTCGACCCCGACACCGGCCTCACACGGTCGGAGAAGTCGTTCAGCCGCGCCCAGCTGCTCGCCGCGTTGGCGAACGCGCTGGAGTATGGCATCGACGATGGACCGGGGCGGTTGGATGAGCTCGCCGACCAGGTCCTGGCCGTGGAGGGCTACGCGGTGCCGGTGCCGGCCTTCGGCTCCACCGTGATGTCGTCCACCGCCCGCTACACCACCCAGGACATCCTCGATGCAGAGGACGTCGTCACCCGCCAGGTCCTGGCCCGGGCCGACGAGGGCACCGCAGTCCTGAGCCCGGACGAGGCCGAGCGGGCGATCACCACCTACCAGCGCGCCGTTGGATACGAGCTGTCCGGTCAGCAGCGCGAGGCAGTCGTCCGGCTGCTGACCGCCGGGCACGGCATCGACACGGTGGTCGGCATCGCCGGGGCGGGCAAATCGACGTTGATGGAGGCGTGCCGGATCGGCTGGGACGCTGCCGGTACCACCTATGCGGGTGCCTGCCTGAGCGCGGTCGCCGCCCAGAACTTGGCCAGCGCCTCCGCGATCCCGTCGCGCACGGTCGCGGCCTGGCTGGAGCGGATCACCAGAGGCAAAGGCCTCGCCGGCATCGACGTCCTGGTCCTCGATGAGGCGACGATGGTCGACGACCGGTCCGCGGCCCTGCTGATGACCGAGGCCGCCCGCACCGGTACCAAAATCGTCGGGATCGGCGACCACCTACAGCTCCAGGCGATCGGAGTGGGCGGCTGGTTCCGCGAGGCGCACCGCCTGGTCCACGGGCTCACCCTCACCGAGAACTACCGTCAGGAGGACGCTGCCGAGCGCCAGGCGCTGGAGGTGTGGCGGACCGGCGATCACGAGCAGGCCCTGAACCTGCTCGCCGCCGGCGGCCGGGTTCACGCCGCCGGCAACGCGGAAGAGGCCCGCTCACAGATCCTCACCGCGTGGGACGAGCTGCGCGGCCGCTGGCCCGACATACACGACCTGATCGCGGGCATGGTCGTCCTCGCCGCCCGCAACACGGACGTCGATGTCCTCAACGCCGGGGCCCAGCAGATCCGCCGCGCCGCCGGTGAGCTCGGTGCCGAGCGCACCTTCGCGCAGCCCGGCGGTCATCAACTCACCCTCGCGGTCGGCGACGCTGTACGGGTCCGCGCCAACGACTACCGTGCCCGCCGCGGGCAGGGCCCGGACCTTCTCAACGGCTACCGCGCCGTCGTCACCGCGATCGATGACGAGCGCCGGGTCCAGATCAGCTGGCGGCTCAAGGGCCGCGGCGGGAAACCGCGAGAAGAGTCGGCCTGGCTGAGCCCCGATCAGATTGCCTCCGGGGCCTTGTCGCTCGGCTACGCGATGACGATCGCCGCGAGCCAAGGCATGACCGTGGACACATCCCTGATGTACGGGCACGGAGCGAACGCCTTCGCGACCTACCCGGGCATCACCCGGGCCCGATCCGAGAACCATCTGTGGCTACCGCTGGCGGTGCTGGAGGACGAGACGACGCAGGCACGCCTGGGAGCTGCCCGCAGCGAGAAGGAACTCCTGCAGCGCGCCGTCCGGGCCTTCGCCCACTACTTGGGCCAGTCGCGGCCGGACGGCATGATCTCCGACCTGCTGCGCGAGCCGCCCGCCCCGGCCGTGCTGCCCATGCAGGCCACCCAGGAGCGGCCCGTCGCCCACGGGACGCCTGCCGAACGGGCGTCCGCAGCAGGACCGGTGCTGCCCTCTGTCGAACAGGCGGAACGGGAACAGGCCCACCGGGCGCCGGTACCTCGCGAGCAGCCGGTGCCCGAACACGCCGTGGATCACGAGACAGTGCCGGAGCTGAGCGAGGACCGGCAGCAGCAGCCGGCCGAGCTTCAGCGCCAGCGCGCGATGCGGGCGATCCCCTCCTGGACGGACCGCCCCTACGGCACGACATCCGACGCCGACCTGCACTGGAAGCCCGGCGACGCCCTTCAGCGGGCTGAGACCTGCGACGAGGGTGCCCTGCAGGACGGTGAGAAGGCCCGGGCCTTGGCCGAGCGGCTCACCCAGGAAAAGGCCCAGGGACAGACCAAGGGCCAGCGCCGCGCCGCCGACGCCATCGTGCTGCTGGACCATGCGGACAACCATCTCCGCACCGCCCGCGAGGAACTCGGCAAGGCGGCGCTCGCCCAGGCCGCGGTCAGCGAAGCTAGCGCCGCGCTGGAACGGCTGGAGGCCAACAACAGCAAGGGCCGCCTCGCGCTCCGGCTGGCCAGCACCTCGAAGAAGGAACACCAGGAACTGACCGAGCGCTACCGCGCCCAGCGCGCCGCAGGATGGAGCGAGGACAGCCGGGCCACGTCCGCGGCGAACACCGCCCAGACCGAAGCCTGGGAGACCATCCGCAGCAGCGAGTTCGCCGACATCTTCCGGGAGATGGGCGCCACCCAGCCCGCACCCCGCAACATCGACGACGTCGCCCGGAAACTCGCTGCCATGCGGGCCCACGTGCCCGCGTTCGCGCAGCGCGTCGACACGAACGACCTCAAGCAGCTTGCGCGCCTGCACGGCCAGGTCACCAAGTACCGGGATTCAGCGGCAATCTACCGGGATAGCGCCACACTGATGGTCGAGGAGCAGGCGCTGCGCCGGACCATCGCAGAAAAGTACGGCGAGCTGCACACCGCAGAGACCAGAGGCAGGCACCTCCACGAACAGCAGCAGGCCGCCGCCGCATCCGTACGGCACGAGCCCGGCTACCAGCCGGCGGCACAGAGCCACTCCGGACCGTCCCGAGGGCTATGACAGTTCCAGCTCCGTGGAAAGGCACCTCATGCTGAGTGCGGAGAAGGCCGACGAAGGCGAACGCTGGGAATAATCCGCCACCGACGGCATCAGTCTCTGACAGCAGCAACCCGCCCCGGGAGAGCACTCGTCCCCCGGGGCTACCGCGCGCCCGGCCGCTGCCCTGGGCCGAGCACTCCCCTGTAGCGCGGAAGAGGTGATGGGTTAGTCGAGGGACTGCAACCTCTTGAAGATCCGCTGGGCGACGGCCGCCTCTGGGCCGTGGATGTCGGTGACGGCGGCGAGGAGTTCGTTGCCGAGCCTGCGAGCGTCATGGGATGGGACCGTGCGCCAGAGGCCGTAGACGCGCCGGGTGGCTTCCTCGGTGTCCGGGTGACCAGGGCCTTGGATCGTGGCCCGCAGGCGCGCGGTGTGCAGGTACCATCCCAGCGCGGTGGCGTGATCATCCATCAGGTGAGCAATGTGTCCCCGGACTTCCCGGATGTGGACGGTGTTCAGGTGCTCGACGCCACACTCGGCGGCAATTTCGATATCGAGCTGGTAGGCCATCCATGCGGCGTCCTGCAACTGGCCGCCGGTGGCCGCAGCGGCGACGGCGGCCAGGCGCTCGCGGAGCACTTCCGGAATCTGGGCCTGAGGGCCGGTCTGCGCGGCGGGGGCGAGTGCCGGGGCGCCCCAGAATGCGGGAGTCACGGTGCCCCAGGGGCGGAACAGCTCTTCGTGCTCGTGCATGGCGGTACGCCCTTCGGTTGTGCGGGTCACCACTTCACCACCCGGCGGACTTCGGTGATTCGGGTCAGGGCGCTCGTGGAGTTGCGCCAGCTGCTGTATGAGACGATCCGGGTCCGCACGCCGGTGCGGGGCGCCTCGATGATCTTGCCGTCGCCGATGTACATGCCGACGTGCCCCGGGCGCGCGTCCGATCCGTCGCTGCCTGGATTGAACACCAGGTCCCCGGGCTTGGGGTCGTCGATACTGACCCGGTCGCCGATGTTGACCTGGTCGTATGTGACCCGGGGGATGGCGACCCCGGCGGCTCGGTAGGCCTGCTGCATCAGAGACGAGCAGTCGCACCAGCGGGCGGACCTCTGGCCGTGGGCGTTGGTGCAGTCGCCGCCGAGGTGGTACCAGCCGCCCCTCTGCTGCAGTGCCCAGGCCACCGCGGTGCGGACCTTGGACGGTGTTCCGGCGGGCAGAGTGTATCCGGCAGGCAGATCCACCTCCTCGCTGGACACGGGGGCGGTGAACTGCCGGGCGGAAGCCATGATGATCTGGACGTAGTTGTATGTCTGGCCTTTGGCGAACTGCTCGTCCGGAATGCCTCGGTACTGGTCTACGCGGCCCCAGCCAGCGTTGTAGCCGGCGAGCGCGAGTTCGAGGGGTGAGCCGTTGTACTGGGGATGTGCCCTGCCCTTCTTGAGCAGGCTGCACATGAACTTCCCCTGCCCGGCGATGGCGTCCGCAGGTTCCCAGACGCTCTTGGTCCCGTTGTCGTTTCCATCCACGGCCCAGGTCGGCCAGGTATCCGGCATGAACTGGGCGATGCCCTGCGCACCGACGTCGGGAGACTCAGCACTCGGGTTGAAGTTCGATTCCTGTTTCAGCTGGGCAGCCAGGATCGACGGCGGCAGCCCTTGGTCACAGTCCGCCGAGGCATTGAGGATCATCGACGCGTACTCGGCCGGGACGCCTCCCGTGCCGATCCTGAGGCTGCCCGCTGTCGGCTCCACGCTGCCCCCGGCCCTGTCGTCGTCGAACGTCGCGATGAGCAGCACGATTCCCATGCCGACCGCGACCGGTGTCATGACCGTCCCACCGACGGCAACGGCTAGCCATCGCTTGACGCGCACAGTCCCCCTAGACCTGCACTCTAGATTTGCGTAAAAGAATCCTGCCGTGCGGTCTGTTCTACTGGGAATAGGCCGCGCTCGGGTCGATTGATGATGCGTAACACTATGCCATCACAGCTCTACGTGACGCAGATTGACAATATGTTTAGTTGTTACGCGCATCAAAGCGATATGGTTCCGAGGTGCTTGTGAACGATGAACAGCGCGCTGGATTAGCCATCGCAAAGAATCGAATCTGCCGTGTGTGGGGGTAAGGGTGGGCAAATGGGAAGGCGCGCTGATGGCGCTACCTGCCGGATCCCGTCTGGTGCTGCCGGTGATGGCAGCGACCGGGGGCAGCGGGCGCTCCACCGTGGCCGATCTGCTCGCCGGAGCGATGACCGTGGCCGGAAGCGGGACGGTTGTGCTCGACACCGCACCGCGCCTGTCCTCGCCCTGGCCCTCGTGGACGGTCGGGCAGGAAGTCGGAGGCCTGGCTGTGCTCCCGCCTGACCGGCCGCTGACCCGATCCGAGGTCCAGCGCGCGGCCGCCTGGCGTCCTGCCGGGCGGGGTGCGGGCTGGCAGGTGCTGACCGACAGACGTGACTGGCACAGTCCGCCGCTAGCGCTTCCGCAGGACCCTGCCGCCTGGCTCCAGCTGGCTGCCATCGGCGGATGGCAAGCCGTCATCGCCGACACCACACACCCTGTCGCCCACGACATCCTTGACGCACGCTGCGCCGGGCGGATCGGACAGACCCGGGCCTGGTGCGAACTTTCCTACGCGGTACCGGTGCTGTGTGCGGCCGCCACCGCCAGCGGCGTCCAGGCCTTGCAACAGGCAGTGATGGCGCTGCATGCCGACGGCATGCCGCTGCAGCGCTCGGTGGCCGTACTCGTCGCACAGACCGACGGACGGCTGCCCGCAGTCGTCCGGGCAGGCGCGGCGATGCTGACCTCCCGCACCGCCGCCGTGGTGCACCTCCCTCACGACCCGCACGTCCGCACTCACGGGCTGCGGACGGCATCGCGGCCGCGCTCACGCACCCGGCAGGCCGCCCACTCGCTCGCCCAGGCAGTCCTGACAGTGGCCGGCGCCACCTGGGGCATGCCGCTTCCCGAGGCGCCGCGCCCCGTGCCGCTCGCTGTCGCTTCCCCTGCTTCCAGACCACTTTGACGAGGTGTCGGCTATGACCTTGATGACCATCCTGCACACCTTGGCTGCTGACCCGGACCTGCACGTACTCGCCAACGGTAAGGACCCGATTGTCCCGAAATACAGCCCAGAGCTTCCCGACGCGGTGAACACCCAGGTCAAGACGATCCTGTCCTGGACGGCCGGGCTCGGTCTCGCAGCATCAGTGGGCGGCGGACTGTTGGGATGGCTCCTGGTGGCGGTGGGCCACAACAGCGAACGCGCACAGCTGGCCGCCCGCGGCAAGCAGTCCGTGCTGTGGAGCCTGTTCGGGGCCGGAGGTATTGGTGTGACCAGCAGCCTCGTCCTCGCGTTCTACAACATGGCGAAGTGAGGCGGCGGCAGATGGACACCCACGACCGCAGCGCCCGGAAGGCCAGAATCACCCTTGCTGGGCTTGCCGCCGCAGGACTGATTGCGGGCGGTGTTGCGGCCTACTCCCTCCTCGGAAATGACGATTCAGCGAAGAAAACAGCAGCCCCCACTGCCACCGCGAAACCAGGACCGTCCGGCTCTGGACCAGATACGGGTGGGCAGGCGATGACGCCGGAGAGAGCGAAGAAGGTACCGCTGAGCGTACCCACTGGGCAGAAGGACGGCGTCTCGACAGGCTTCCCGCACAACTACGTGGGCGCGATCTCGACGGCTGTCTACTTCTGGGAGGAGTACGCATTTCTCGACGACCAGAAGGCCCGTCAGCAATTGATGGCGGTCGTGTCGCCGGACGCCACCGGGTACGTCGACGAGCAGATCTCCGAAGTCCGCAAGATGCGCGAGGGCGCCAACCTGCCGCCGTCCGGCGGAACGCCTGCCGGGATCACCTTCACCACCACCGTCAACGCGGTCCGGGCGCGCACACTCACTAGCTCTGAACTGCCACGCGGAGACGTCATCCACATCTGGATGAACTACGACCGTTACGCGACGACGCCTGAAAAGAGCACGGACGATGACCCGCTCAAGGGCGAGGACATCGACTTCATCGTCAAGTGGCAGGGCGGGGCGTGGAAGCTCACCAACGAACTGGCCTACTGGAAGCAGCGGACCTTCCCCGTCGCCTATTTCCCTGAATCGCCCTATGCATGGCGGGACATGTGGTGGCAGGTGAGGCATGAGGACTGACCGGCCGTTCGCCCGGTTGTGGTGCTTCGTGCTTGCCCTGATGTGCTGCCTGGCCGCTGGGTTGGCTGCGGCTCCCGCCGCCGTGGCGGATCACGGGGGAAAGCACGCCAATTACGGCCCGCCGAAGCCACCCCCTATGAAATGGGCTGAGGGAGGTGATGCCGCAGGGATCGACGACATGGGCCACTGGTGCGTCCTTGACTTTGGCGACTTGGAAGGTTCCTGCCAACCGGCTCCCCCTGGGACGGGTAGGAACACGACCGGCGGTGACATCTGCGAGGGCGCTGACGGTACAGGGGCCGCGAACTGCTCCGAGGAGGGGCGTAGGGCGTTCGAGAAGCGTCGGCTGGCGAAGTGGCGCAAGGAGTATCCGAACAAGGCCGACGACCCGAACGATGAGAAGCTGAACAAGTTCATCACCGACTGTGTCGCCAAGGGCGGCACGTTCAAGGACTGCCAACTTGAGGGCGGCTTCAAGCACCCGCCCAAGGCGAAGACCCCCGTCACCTGGGTGGCCGGGAAGATTTCAGAGATGGCCTCGAACGCTCTAAAGGAGGCCGCCCGCTACATCGGTAAGTCCGTGGTGTGGCTGCTGGAGGAGTTCGCGAAGGTCTTCAACGATTCGTCCACCATCGATTTGTCCAAGACCGGCATCGGTAAGCCGAAGGGCATCATGACGGTCCTCTCCTTGCTGATCGCGACCTTCCTGTTGCTGCTGCAGTTCGGGAAGGTGGCGATCAGCCAACGAGGCGAGCCCGCGGCGACTGCCGTGACGGGGCTGGCGAAGTGGGGGATAATCTCGTCGGTCTACGTGATTGCCATGCAGACGGCTCTGACCTGGTCGGATGCCGTGTCCACCTGGATCATCAACTACAGCTTCCACGGCGGCGGCTCGGGTGCGGGCGATGCAACCAAGGCGATGCAGCAGCAGCTGGGCACCCTGTTCGGCGGCCTGATCACCGGTGGCGGCGGCGCGGCGACCGTGGGCACGGCGCTCATCACCGGTGAAGGTGTGACGGCCGCGGCGGTCGGTGTGATCATCGTGGTCGGCATCGTGTGCATCCTGGCGATCGCCGCACTGTGGATCGAGGTGCTGCTGCGGCAGGCCGGAATCGTGATCCTCGTGGCGACCATGCCCGTGGTGCTGGCCGGGCAGCTGTCCGACTCCACCCAGGAATGGTGGCCCAAGGCCCGCAACGCGCTGATCGCACTGATCCTGATGAAGCCGATGATCGTGCTCTGCTTCGCGATCGGGTTCGGCGCCATGTCCGAGGGCGACGGCGTACAGAACATGTTCGTCGGCCTCGTCATCTTCGTCCTCGCCTGCTTCGCCTGGCCCGTCCTGGCGAAGTTCATGACGTTCTCCACCGTCGGCGGCGGGAGCGCGATCGCCTCCGGAATCATGAGCTCGATCGGCTCGTCCGCCGCATCGATGAGCGGCGGCTACCGGCCGGAGTTGGGCGGGGCCGGGGCGGTCGGCGGCGGCAGCGCCTATACCCGTGCCCTGGAGCAGGACAACGCCCAGACCTCCGCCAGCGGCTCCAACGCCGTGCAGAGCACGGGCAGCGGCACTGTAGGCGGGAGCGGACGGACCTTCGGATCCCGGGTCGTGGGCACGATCGGCCTGCCCCTGCAGGTCCTCGCCGCAGGCAAGGACACCCTCGAGTCCGGCATGGCGAGCACCGCTGGCCACGCCGGTCTCGACCACGGGGCGGCCGGCGGCCGTCACGTCGTTATCGCACAGCGGCGCCATTCCGCCTCCGCCGGACAACCGCAGGAAGCGGACGACGGTGCGCAGAGCACGCTGCAGCCGGTGCAGCCGCCCAGCCCTCCGACTCAGGGATAGCCGATGACACAACCCATCACCTACAGCGGATGGCAATCGGAGAAGTCCGGCTTCATGGGGCGGTTGTCCGGGCCCGGTTTCGCCCTGGTCGCCGTGGCCTGCGCGCTGCTGCTCACCCCCGTCAACCTGTCCAGCTGGGCCGCGGCCGCCGTGTGCGTGCCGCTGGCTCTGCTGCTGCTTCTGCTCGCCTTCGGGCGGGTGAGCGGGCTGAGCGCCGATGAATGGATCCTTCTGGCAGTGAGGCATCAGATCGCCGTGGCAAGAAAACAGAACATCTTCTTCAGCGGGCCGTTCGCCCCCCGATCCGCCCGCACCGGGCACCAGCCGATGGATCTACCCGGCACCCTGGCCCGGCTCCGCATCCTGGAGGCACCCGACGGGCTGGGAGGGTTTCTCGGTGTCGCGCACGACCCGGTGGCCGGTACGTACACCGCCGTTGCCCGCGTCTCCTTCCCCGGCCTGGCGCTGGTGGACAGCGACAAGCAGGCGGCCCGGGTCTCCTCCTGGGCCGCGCTGATGCGCACGTTCTGCACCGAGGACTCGCCCATCACCCGCCTGTCCGTGCACCAGCGGTGCCTGCCCGACGACGGGGCCGCCCTGCGGTCATGGACCGCACAGCACATCACCGCCGACGCCCCGCCGGCAGCGGTGAGCGCGCTGGCCGATGTCATGGAAGGGGCCGGTCCTGCGGCGACCTCACGGGAGACGTACCTGTCCATCACCCTGTCGGCGGCCCGCGCCCGTCTCGCTATCAAGGGCGCCGGCGGCGGCCAGGTCGGCGCCGCCGCCGTCCTGGTACGCGAGCTCCACGCACTGGGCGGAGCACTGAGCACCGCGAGTCTGCAGGTCGTCGAATGGCTCTCCCCGCGGGGGCTGGCCCAGACCGTGCGCACCGCGTACGACCCCGACGCCCAGGTCGCACTCGCCACCGCCAACGCCGCCGCCCGGACACCGGGATGGGAAGGCGCCGAAGAAGGCGTCGACCCGAACCTCACCGGGCCCGCGGCCGCCGAGACCGGATGGGGTACCTACCGCCACGACGGGGCCTGGACGGTCACCTACCAGGTGCGGACCTGGCCGCAGGCCCAGGTGTACGCGACGTTCCTGCAGCCGCTGCTGCGCCCGAGGCGCAACGCCCGGCGCTCGATGAGCCTGGTTTACGAACCGCTCGGCCCGCGCCGGGCCCGCCAGGAGCTCGCGAAGGAGAAGAGCAAGCGGTCTTCCGCCCGGTACCTGCGGGCCAAGACCGGCCGGGACGAGAGCGAAGACGAGCGCCGCGAGGTCAACCTCGCCCGCACCCAGGACATGGCCCGGGCGTCCGGTCAGGGCGTGGTGCGGATGACCGCGGTGCTGTCGGTGACCGTCACCGATCTGGAGGAGTTGGAGACGGCCTGCGCGGAGATGCAGGCCGACGCTGCGGCGGCCGGCCTGGAGCTGCGGCGCATGTGGGGAGCCCAGGACGTCGGGTTCGCCGCGGGCGCGCTTCCGCTCGGCCAGGGACTGCCGGACCGAAGGGTGGGATTCTGATGGGCCTGCTCACCCGCCGCCGCACCGGCGACGACACCCTGCTGAACGCCGCCGGGATCGGCGAGGCCACCGGCATCAACACAACTTCCGTTCCCGCCCAGGCCGGTCCGACGGTCGCTGAGCAGCGCGCCGCCCGCCGTCTCGAAGACGCCGACACCGTGATGCGGATCGCCCCGCGCAAGGGGTGGGCACAGCCGTATGCGGGACGGTCCGCGTCCCTGCCCCGCACGGAGGTGGTGCGCGCCGACACCGGCAACGCGGCCGGCGCGTACCCGTTCCTGCACGCCGGGGCGCTGCCGCCGGTCGGCGCGTACATCGGCCACAACACCCTGACCACGCAGGCGTTCTCCGCCCATCCGGCGGTCTGGGTCCGCGAAGGACTGTGCACCAACCCCAACGTCATGATCACCGGCATTCCGGGGTCCGGTAAGAGCGCCCACATCAAAGCCCTGTGCTTCCGGCTGATGGCGTTCGGCCACCGCACCCTGATCGCGGGCGACGTGAAGGGCGAGTACGCAGGTCTGTGCCGCCACCTGGGAGTCGAGCCGGTCCGGCTCGGCCCCGGTCTGCCCGGCCGCCTCAACCCGCTGGACGCCGGACCCCTCGGCGCGGGCCTCGAACGGATCACGGACTCGGCCGAACTCCGCAGCCGCCTGCAGGAAATCCACCGCCGCCGCCTGACCCTCCTCAAGGCCCTGCTGGAGCTCCAGCTCAAGCGGACGCTGGAGTCACAGGAGGAAGAGGCCCTGGACGTCGCGGTGCGGGAGGTCACAGGCGAGCTGTACGGGCAGACCCGGCTCGCGGTGCCCACCCTGCCGCTGGTCTACGACAAGCTGCGTGACCCCACCGACGCGATGGCCCGGGAACTCCGCGTCCGCGACGGCGAAGTGCAGCGGGCCCGCGAGCAGATGGCCACCATCCGCTCGGCACTCGGCTCCATGGTCAACGGCCATCTGGGAGGGCTCTTCGACCAGGAGACATCAATCGGCCTGGACTGGGAGGCACCCATCCAGTCCGTCGACATCTCCGCCCTGGAGCAGTACGGCGACGAGACGGTCGCCATGGTGCTGTCCTGCGTCTCCTCCTGGGCACAGGCGGCGATCGACCGGCCCGGACAGCGCCCGTGGGTCGTCGTACGGGACGAACTGTGGCGCCAGATGCGCAGTGGCGGTGCGGCCATGGTCCGCAAGATCGACGCCGACCTCAGGCTCTCCCGGGCGACCGGCACCATCCAGATCCTCGCCACCCACCGCCTGTCCGACTTCGAGAGCGTCGGCGCGGCCGGCTCGGAGGCCGTGGCAATCGCCAAGGACCTCATCTCCTCCTGCGAGACCCGCATCCAGCTCGCCCAGGACACCCGCCCGCTACAGATCACCCGCGAGGCGATCGGACTCACCGACGCCGAATGCGACCTGATCGGCTCCTGGGGCGCCGGCCAACGCGGCCGCGCCCTGTGGAAGGTAGGCCGCGGCGGCGGCTCCCACGCCGTCCAGCTCGTCCTCTCCCACACCGAGCAGAAGCTGTTCGAGACCGACGAGCGGATGGTCGTGTGACGGCGACGCGGAAGAGCGGTCCGTCCACCGCTGCCATGGACGACAACACCCTGCTCGCCGCCTACAGCGCGGGCGCCCTGGTCGCGGTCGGCGGCGCGGTACTGCTGGCCGCACCGCTCGCCTCCCTGCTGTCCGGACGCGGATGGGCGACGCGTACCGACAGCGCCCCCGCCACCGTCCTCACCGCCCTCGTACGCGGCCCAGGTGCCGCCTACGCCCCGGCCCCGCCCGCCTGGCTGTTCTACCTGCTCGCCGTCCTCCTGGTCGTCGCCGTCCTCGCCCTGGCCGTCAAAGCCGTCAGCCTCCTCGACCGCAGCGGCCGCACCGGCGGAGCACAGTGGGGCGGGGCGAAAGTAGAACGCAAACTCTCCGCACCCCAGGACCCGGTCAGGCGCGCCAACCGGATCACCGCCGGACGCGGGATGCGGACCAAGAAGATCGTGGCCGCCCAGCCCAACATCTCCGCGACCGTGTTCGGAGTACCCGGATCGTCGAAGACGACAGGGCTGGTACTGCCGAACGCCGCCGAGTGGCAGGGCCCCCTGGTCGTGACGACCACCAAGGCCGCCGACCTGGACATCATCTACGCCCGCCGCCGCCACTTCGGCCCGGTCTGGGTGATCGCCCCCGCCGGAATCCCCGGCCGCACCACCCAGAAGTGGTCCCCGGTGGACTACTGCACCGACGCCAAAGCAGCCGACCGGATGGCCGCGTGGATGGCAGAAGCCTCCTCCTCCGGCGACGACAAGCGCGCCGCCCCCTGGATCGACCAGGCCAAGAGCGTCCTCAAGGGCATCCTGCTCGCCGCGAACCTCTCCGGCGGCGGCGTCAGCACGATGCGCCGCTGGCTCGGGCTGGGCAAGGACGCCGTCGACCACGTCCGCGCCGTCCTGCTGCAGCACGGCTACACCGAAGTCGCCGACGACTACGCATCCCCCTGGCTGCGACTCCACGAGGACGGCATCGGCAGCATCCAGTTCAGTCTCAACGTGCTGGCTCGCGTCTACGCCGACGAAGAAGTCCGCGAAACGTGCTCGGGCACCGACTTCACCGTCGAGGAGCTTCTGGAGCAGAACGGCACCGTCTGCCTCATCGCGTCCGAAGCCGACGCCGAACGCTTCGCGCCGCTGCTGACCTCGATCATCGCGTCGATCATCCACGGTGCTGAAGTCCGCTACAACACCACCGGAAAGCCCTTGAACCCGTCGCTGGGCGTCATGGTCGACGAGGCCGGCAACATGCTCCGCTACCCGAGGCTGCCGAACATCCTCACCACCGGCCGCGGCATGGGCATCGACGTCCTGACCGTGTGGCACGACCTCTCCCAGCTCCGCGACCGGCTCGGCAGCCAGAAGGCCAACACTGTCCTGTCCGCGAGCGGCCTGCGGATGCTGCTGCCCGGCTGCGGCGACCTGGAGACCCTGCGCTACTTCTCCGGCCTGTACGGGCGAACCGAGGTGATGCGGACCTCCCACGGCCGCTCCCGCGGCGAGTACTCCACCAACACCTCCGCCACCGAGACCGACCTCGCCCCGGTCCACTCCCTCCAACAGCTGCCGAACTTCACCGCGATTGCCCAGTACTCCAACCAGCCCCCGATCAAGGTCCGGATGCGGCTCACCTTCCGCGACAAGGACCTCAAGAAGCTGCTGACCGCCCCCGTTCCCCCGACGGGGACGGTCAGCTTCACCAAAACCGCCGCACCAGGGAAGGCCGACACCCGTGTCTGACGCCCTCGACAACCCCGCCTCCCTGTGGCCGACACCACCAGCCGCTGCCGAGCAGGAGCCTCAGCGGTGGGTGTGGGCTGCCATGCAACCGCCGGAGCGGCGTGCCCGGATGCGCGAACTCGCGACCTGGGTCACCTGGTTGCGCCGCACATTCGAACTCCACAACAACATTCCGCCCTGCTGGTACCGCCACCCGCCCGTCGTCGAGCACCTGACCGCCCTGTACATCGGCTGGCTGCGCACCTATGCAGGCGAGCAGACAGCCGGGCGGGAGCTTGCCGAGGCCGACTGGATCAACACCCTGCATAACTTCACGCCCCGCCTGCAGCTGGCCGCCTGTGCCAGCGGCCGCCACCAGGACCCGCCGCCGCTGGTGCCGCCACCGCCCGACGCCGACGAGGCGTTCGAGGTGTACCTGGTCACCGCCGAGGCCACCACCACGGCGGCCGCGCATCCGGCCGCGGCCGAACTGGCTCGGCGCACCGCTGAACTGGACGCGTTGTTGTAGAGGTGTTGTCGCGCCGCAGAGACAGTACTCACGCGAAGGGAGGAATCGATGGGGGACGAGGGACGGTTTGCGCCTGAGGGGGTTGCTTCAGGCCGACGCCCACTTGATGGAACTCACCGCCTCCGAGCAGCAGCCCGGGGAACCCACAGCCCTCGCGACCGCACCGGTACCCGCCGTCCCGCAGCCGTCAGCGAGTACCACGAGTACGTGCCCGAAACCGTGGCGACGCCGGCAGCCCCGGAACCCCCGCCGCCCACCAAGCCGGACACTGCGACACCGAACGCCGCCCCCGTGCCGGAAAGTGTGGCCGCCGCTGCCAGGCAAGCCCACGGCTTGTTCACCCCCAAACCCGCGGTCCGGGTGCCCAGCGCGGCCGTGCCACCCGCCACTTCTGAAACGCTCGGCCCGGACACCGCACGGGCCAGTAGTCCGCTGCCTGTGGTGCTGACCCCCGGCGCACAGCTCGGCCTCTTCGCCCAGAACGAGGACGCCGCCCCCATGAGCACGCCCACCGAGGAAGCCGATTTGGCCACCGGCGACGCGATACGCCCTGCACGCACCCCGCCGCAAGCCGAAGCGATCAGCCAGCAGCGAGATGACGTCCCGGAGATCGCCGAACCGCTCCTGCCAGCCGATGTTCCGGAGCCGCTGCTTCCGCCCGCGACACCCGACCGTATGGAGAAGCCCCCATGGCCACACTCACCGTTGACCCTATCCAGGCGGCCGCCGAGGTCTCCCGGGTCAGTCAGCCGCCCGTCCCTGACCCGCAAGCGGCGCCGCCATCCGCACTGGAGGAGCGGGCGCGAGCGAATGCCGAGGCGGCGATGCCCGAGGCGCAGCGCAAGCTTCCGCTGTGGACCGGAAACGACCTCCCGGACGGGGCGGGGTGGACCGCACGCGACGGGGTTCTGTACGACGGATACGGCGCCCCGACATGGAAGTTGAAGACACCCGTTGGCGTCTCGACCCCGACGCAGGCGCCAGCGGTCCCGCCCGCACCGGCCGCTGCTTCCACGGAAGTGGGCCGCACCGATCCGGGGAACGCCTATGGTCCCGCGGACCTGTGGGCTGCCAACCTCATCGAACCGGTGGGCCTGCCCGAGGCGTTCGAGCGGGTGGAGGAGGCATGGGCCGACATCGTTCCGCCCGACCTGGGCACCGCCCAGGACCTCCGCGCCGCCGTCGACAACGATCTGCGCATTCTGGAAGAGCAGTGGCAGCGCACGGTGCCCAGCCCACAGGTTGCAACGGACAGTGTGGGTCCGCAGCCCGCGGCCGCTGCCTCCGCCCCCGCCAGTGCGGCCGACCCTCAACTGGCAGCCGCCGCGGTCCACACGGCCCTGCAGGAGGCCGATCGTCATGCTCCGGCGCTCAAGGACTCGCCGCAGTGGCAGCAGCTGCAGACTGTCCGCGGCGCTACCGCCCATCTGTGGGATGTCATCAAGGAGAAGGCTGGCCCCTACTTCGAGCGGCTGGCCGACGACGTGCGCGTCCAGGGGTTCTGGCGCACGTTCTCCGCCCGCACCTGCGACACCATCGCCCGCTGGGCGCACGCCGGGGCCGACCGGCTGCGCAGCGGCGCCACGCGCCCGGACCTGCCGACCGCCGAGGCGCTGCTCAAGGTCTCCGACGCGGCCCTGGCCTACAGCAGTCCGCGCAGCGAGCGGCCCGACGCCGACACCGTGACCGCCGCCCAGGACCAGAATCTCGCTGAAATCTGCCAGCTGCGCAGCACCTTGCGGTCGAACGCCCCGATGCCGTACGCCACGCGGGACGACGTCATGAAGGCCTCTCGCGAGATTGCCAAGGCCTTCCAGGCCTGGGCGGACACCGACATGGGCAAGGAGCTCAGCGCCTCCCCGCACCGCCGTGTAGCGGAGTTCCGCGAGGCCTGGCAGCAGCTGCCGCCTTCGGAGCTGCCTGCCGGTCTTGGGCCGGCGGCCGGGCCCTACAGTGCGGTGGCCGAACACGCGCAGGGGATCGTGCAGCGTGCCCAGGCACAGCCAGGCCGGTTCAGCCCAGCCGACCTCGCCGCCCTGAAGACGATGGCCGATCTCGCCGCGCACCACGGCGGCCGGCTCGCGGCGACCCTCCCACCGGGCCTCACCGGACCTGCCACCCCGGCCGCATCCGCCCAGCAGAGTGCGTCCCGCCCCGCGGCGGCGACCCTTGGGCCGGCCGCCCGGACGGGTGCGCCCCGTCTCTCGACCTGAGGCAGTTGTTGTCCCCACTGAGAACCGAAGGAGAACGCGCTGAGCACGCCGGAAGAGCCCACAGGCGCGGTGGTGGAGGCGGTAAAGCTCGAAGCACCGCTACTACGGCTGTTGACGGACCCGGAGATCCTGGAGCGGGAGGCCCGGTTCCTTCGAGCGGAGGACGCTGCCCGACGCCTCGCGCAGCCACTGCAGGAGTAGCGCGCGAGCCCGGACCCATGTAAGTCCGGGCTCCTGCTCTCTTCTCCGGACCGGCGACAGAGGCCAAAGCTTCACGGAATTTGAGGTCCCGAGCTTGTCGGAGCCGTCGGCCCTGGTGTCGGGCTGGGGCCCTGCGCCGTCTCGCCAGCGCCTCCTACGCCGAGGAGGAGCGCGACGACGGTGACCCGAGGCTTCCATCTGCCAGCTTCCTGTGTACCGGAGGTTTCCACGACTAGCCTCCGCAGCATGCTGCGTATCGCCGACGCCCGCACGGGTCGCCTCGTGGAGATTCCCTCCGCGCACCGCCACCTCCTGCGCATCTGCGTCCATCTGCCGGTCGCCGACAACGGGATCGGTGCAGTGCACCTGCGTGTGCTGCTGCTCGGCGACGTACTGGCGCGCACCGCTGAGCTGCACGGCCTGCAGACCCTCACGGTGCTCACCGTGCATGACCTGCCGCAGGAGCAAGTTCAGGCGCTCGACCGGGTCATGGCCGTACTCGGCATCCACCCGCCCGCCACCGTCCGTGCTCACGATCCGAGCGGGACACCGAGCGCTGCTGCCGACGTGCATGTGCTCGCGCACGGTACTGACCAGCAGGACAGCGTTGGCGGGGTACGGATCGATGTGGGCCGGGTCGGCGCGGCACCCCCGGACGAGGGAGGCCCAGGCTCCCCGGACACAGCCGCCCCAGAGGGAACCGACCCGCTGGCTATCAGGATGCTGTTGCTCGGCCATGCCTACCGCACGCCCGTCATGGTCACCGGTGCCGCGCTCGTCGAGGCCCGGCGGACACTGCGGCACTGGCGGCACCTGGTGGCCGACTGGGCGCAGGAGCCATCCAGGCCGATCCCTGTCGACCTGCTGCGACAGGCTCATGCCGCGCTCGCCGACAATCTCGGCGTCCCCGCCGTCCTGGACATGTTGCGCAGCGTGGAGAGGGACGCGGACGTGGCGGCCGGTGCCAAGTTCGAGACGTTCGCCCATTTCGACCGCGTCCTCGGGCTGGACCTCGCGCGCGAGGTCGGCCACCAGGACCAGGTGACACCATGACCTCGGGCGACTCCCGATGCCTGGTCGTGCTGCGGCACGCCAAATCCGCCTGGCTCGACGACGTGGCCGACCACGAGCGGCCTCTCGCCCCGCGCGGCCGTCGTGACGCCCCGGCGGCCGGCCCCTGGCTGCGCGAGGCCGACTGTGTTCCCGCCCTGCGCTTCCTGTCGGACGCGCACGGGCTGCCCCCGGCCGGCTGAAGCCCATGGCCCGCAAGGGAATCGGGTCGGGCGGACGCCGGGGGCCGAAGTCGGGTGATCGAGCCGACGATCTCCTGGCCTCCAGGCTCCCGTAGGCCTGGACGAGTCATTCCGAATGCTGACGGTGTGTCCGGGAACGCAGGCAGGGCGTCCAATATTCGAGCGTTGGCCAGCCCGCGTGCCACGTGCAGGACGATTTGGGCGCGGAGGTGCAGCTGGTACTCGGTCTTGTGGCCCCAGGCCATCTTCTTCAGCCGGTGCCGCTCGCTGGCAGCCAGGGCTATCGGGCATGCGGTGGCAACGGGCACGGACACCTCTCGACCGCTGGTCGTGGCCTGGCAGAACTACTTATTTCTGCGAGGCATATGCGTCGACATGTGCCTGCAGGGCGCCGTGCGTCGGCGGAGCGGCCCGGTCCACGCAGTCGGTCCTCAAGGGGAGACCGGGGGACCGGGTGCCCGATGTTCGACTCCGGCGCCGCCTTCAGGCGTGCCCAGGGACGGCGACGCGAAGATCGAGGAGCTGTTGCGTATGCACGGGCACGTGGTCTTCGGCGAGGCCATCTATGAGGCTTGCCAGCGGAATCGGCTGGTCCAGCACGAGTGCGTCATTGGAAAGGAGGAGCGACGGCACCAGAACCGAGGCGGCTTCCTCGTTGAGTTGATCGGCGATGTCGCACAGGACGGTGGCCTGGCTCCGGACATGATCAATCAGGTCCGCCCGACCTGAGTGCTCGGTGATGATCCGGTCAAGATTCCAGGTGTCGAGGGAGATCCGGTTGTCGAAGGTGGGCCGTGAGCCGGCGACGACGCCCAGAGCAACCGCTGCGATCGAGGCGTCGACGCTGAGGAGATGGGCCAGTATCTGGTCGGCGTTCCATCCGCCATTGTCCGCGTCGCCGAGGTCGGGGATGGCCGCCGCATCGAGCAACCTGTCGTAGGCGCTGCGAAGTACTGTCGTGTCCATAGCGTGCTTCCTTCATTCGGGGCGTGTCGAACTCGAATCCCGCTCCGCTGCCTCAGCGACGCGTTTGATGTTCGCCAACCGCCGGTCCCAGTAGGCCGCGAGCGAGGCCATCCACCGTGCCGTCGTGTCCAGCGCTGCGGGCCGCACTGCATACCGCACCTCGCGTCCGACCCGGCCGCCGGAAACCAGCCCGGCGGCCTCCAGGACGGCGAGGTGCTTGACCACCGCCTGCCGCGAGACGGGAAGTCGTTCGGCGAGCGTCGTGGCAGTGGCCTCGCCCTGTGCGGCGAGCAGGTCAAGCAGTTGACGTCGCGTCGGGTCGGCCAGCGCACCGAGGACGCTGTCGACGACCTCGGCGGCGCCGGGACGTTCTTCCGTCACGCGGAGGGCTGTTCGGCGCGTGTCTTGAGCGCGTCGAGCTCCAGGGGCCAGCCTTCGGTGTGGTCCTTCAGGTTCTGACTGCGCAGCTCCTCGGACC